>CAZXYJ010000029.1:0-10980 GCA_964644925.1 uncultured Halobacteria archaeon
CATCCGCCAAAGGAATTTTCAACTCGCCTGATGTATCTATTCTTTTTATATTTTCCAAGCCCGCTGATTCGGCTTTTTGCATCAACTCATCTAAAGCTTTCTTGTCTTTGTCTAAAGCACATACTGTTCCTTCTTTACCAGCTATTTTCACAGCAGGAATTGTATACGTGCCTGAACCACAGCCAAAATCCAATACGGTATTGCCTCTTTTAATGCCTGCTTTTTCTAATACTTCAAAAGCATGTGCTTCTAAGCCCATTTTTCTTTTTTTAAAGTGGCGGTCTCTCGAATTCCTCTAACGTTCTCCTTAGCTTCCTCAATATATTTCTGTGTAAAAGAGTTCTAAGGAATGTTATATGAAGTTGCACCATCTTTCTTGAAATATAATAATTTAATCATGGTTGACATGAGTTGCTTACTCTTATTTCTTAATGAAACGTTTGCCCAAGACTCTCTCCGCTTCAGAAACTGCAATATAGGCATTGCTTCGTAAAACCTCATTACTACTTTTGAGCAAAGGTATCAATTTCTCCTTTAGAATTCCTTCATCACATATCATTCCTAAAATGCGAGCCACAGGATTCCATGAATATATCGGATGCGTTTCGCCATCATAACCTAACCTTGTAACTAACCATTCAATTACATCCATTGATAAATCACCTTTGACAAGCGGTAGCCTTGCTACAAACTCGATAAGCCGCTCTCGAAAAGGATAGGCAACGTCACTGAATCTTTTTAAGAGCATATCTTTTGACACCGCCGAAAAATTGTTGGTTAATAGACATCCTGCGATGTGTTTTTCCATATACTCATCGCTAGTTTCCCATAAAGTGATTATGTGCTCACAATTCTCTTTGTTGATAGGTGACTGCTCATCATGTCTCAAGGTCCATCGAAGTGTCTCAAGAACTGTGAGACGTAGTTTTACGTCATCAGTTTCAAGGTAAGCAAAGATGTCAGGAATAATATATTCTTTACCTAAGGAAGCTAGCGCATTGTATAAAGATTCATGGAAAGATGGATTATAACTGTCTAATGCATCAAAGAGCATTTTTTTTGAAGTTTCTGGATAAGATTTAGCGATGACCGCACAAAGATTGACACGCTCATGTTCATTACGTGGACTTTGTAAGCGACTTGCTGCCTCCTTAATGATTGCATCATCTGCGAGATCTCGCAAATATTGAGCTGCTTCATCACCTGATTCTTCATTAGCCAGCAACTCGAACATCTGTGACACTATCGCAGCACTTTTATAAGGTCTTCGATCATATGGCCCTCTTAAACCAAATATTGCTCTCCATCGAACTTTAGAATCCAAATCGGACAACATTTGCGCTAAACATTCTCTTGCACGATCGGAATCTATTTTCTCAAGAATCTCAGCTGCAAATTGTCTTTCTTTGGCGACTTCAGATTGTGCAAGTTTAGAGATTTCGGTATATAACTCCTCCGATTCGAAATTGCTAAGAATGTCCGCAAGGTTGCTATCTACAAGCCCATCTTCTTCCACCTTTTTCCCATATTCGATAAGCTGAGGGATTAGAGATTCATCAGCAAGCAGTTCAAAAGCTTGTGCAAAGTCACTAGGCCAAACATCGTCCTTCAAAAGCAATTCTGTAATTTTTGGCAGCGCCTCTTTAGCTCTCATGCGTGCTAAGGCAATTGCGGCTTCCCTTGCCATAACCGGGTCCTCAAGTAGCCTTAATAGCACCTCCTTCCGTCCATAAGGTCCAATATGGTGTATTGCTTGAGCTAGACTCTCTTTCTCTGCGTCAGATAAGTTGCTCTTCGCCAGTTTTTCAGAAATTGTGTCAAAGAGCTGAATTCCTATGGCTTGCTCTTGAATTGTTGCAGATTCAAAGGCTCGACAGGCAAAGATAATGTCAGTTTCAGCAATTCGTCTAAGCACAGCCTTTGATTGCTCTGACGAAAGAAGGCTGAGGAATAGTATAATAGTCTCGTCCCAACGGAAAAGATCAAGCCGCTCCTCTAATACAAGTGGGTCATTATGGTAAAGCGATACCAACTCAACTGCCGCTAAGTATTCCAATGCAGTTTGATGAAACAATCCTATTTTCCCTTCTGCATCAGGGACCAATACACCTAATGAGATTAAGGTCTGGAAGACATCGGATGCTGCATTTGAACCCAGTTGCGAATAGTCACGAAAAATGCTATGGAAATGAGCCAATATAGGATCAGGAAGAATAGTTTGAGAACCCTGATCAATTATTCGATACGCAATTGGTGTCAATAATTTTATGAGAGGCAAATCTGTAAGTTCCGTCTCTTGAATCAGTTTATGTTCCACTGTTGAGAAGTACTCACGCAACAAGTTGTCTGCATTTGAAATCTTGTCTCTGCCTTCCTTATTGGCTTGGACAAAGAGCGTTAAAAATAAAGGATTCGTTAACATTTCTATGATGTTGTCGGATAGGCTATTCAACGAGATACTGCAGCTGGCTTCGAGATAATGGTCTATTGCCTCAAGAGATATTGGCTGCAATTCAAATACGGATGGCGTCAAAAAAGATACATAATTCATTGAACGAGAAGTAAAGATGAATTTGTTGCGCGGAAATCTGTTAACTATCCACGAGATGTTGTTAGCTAATACCTTTGTATCGACTAAGTCCCGAGACACTTCGTTAACCGCATCAAAAATCAACACCAAGCAACCATACTCCAGTGCTCTATCCGCATCAACACTTCTTGGAAGTCTTGATGCGATCATTTCTTTTATGTCACCCGTGTACTCTTTCATGGGTAAAATAAGTGGAATTGAATGCACGATATTCGCATCTTTCGGCTCTGAAGTACTCAGTAACATATCAAGCGTGCTTTCTGCGAGAATTGCTGCATAGGTCGTAACAGCATGAGTTTTACCTGCCCCTGGTGAACCAATAAGAATCAGATTGCCGTAGGAGTTAAGTAGTTCTAAAACAGGTATATTTTTTGTTCTTGTAAACGGTGACGGCTGTTTCCCGTAATCGCCACCTAGTTCAATATCTGGAGAAAGTTCTTTACGAAAAATAGCTGTTAAAGCGAATCCGTTTGAACGACGAGCTGAGAAGCTGTGGACAATATCTTCACAGTAACGGATTAAGCTACTTCTAATCTGAACAGCAAAAGATGGAGTTGGCTCTTTTGCAGTGGAAACTACTGTCTTGATAGTAGAACGCTCTTCAAGGATGCGACGCAAATCTTGAAGTAACAGCAAAAGCCCATCGTGGTTTTTGTATCTCTTTTTATAACCATCATCCCCTGTTACCTCGATCTCTTTAGTTTTGTAAGATAAAATGTTTATTCCGTATTGGTCGTTCCAGAAGTTTTTTTGCAAGTCACTTACGTCGGGCATTATCGCGAAGTGCTCCCGTTCCCCACCTTGATATGTGGCTGCGATTTCATCCTTAATCATAAGAAAATCAGGGTCTTGGAGGCCAAAGCCTAAATACACGACAGGGCGGGAGATCAATAAATGTTGCAACGTCTGAATGGTAGCCTTTGAGTTGTACTTGAGACCTCGATAATCTTCTCTTGTTAATACGATGGTGTCACACTTTTCCACGCGGCCATGTGGAGTGAATATAAATCGTGATGCCCCATGTTTCATAATTCTGGCTTGTTCAATTGGTTGGTCATTATTTACGGGGAACAGGACCAATCCGTCGTGTACTATCTGGTAAGCATCATCTATCAGACGGTCATAGTTCGTTGTGATGAAGCTGTCTGGCCCTAGATCAACGATGATTCGATGGATTTCATGTGGTTTTGGGGTTGGATCAATAAAAACTTCGTCAATAAAATCACGGAAATTTCCCTTTCGCATTAGGGACGCACACAAACTGGCTGCCGTCAGCAAATCTCCTCGAGATAATATCTGATTTATCTCGGATTTCTCTTCGGCTTGTAATCCGCGATCACTCAGAAATTCCACTATTAGTTTTAGTAATCTCTCCCAACTAGGTAATCCCGACCACACCGAAATGCCCGAACCTACAAACAAAATACACTCTTTGGATTGGATAGCATCTATAAAGAGTTTAGGGAAATTGTACATCTTCATCTTTCTCCTCTACTTTGTCGGATTTTTAATATCTAAAAAATTCATGAAAGTATTTATAATTTATTACTTGCTATTCACTCAATTCACTTGTCACCTTTTTGGCCTCTGGATTAGTGTCGCTCTTGAGGAGCGCAATTCCATAGAACGTAGTATATCCAAACTTTGCTCGTAATATCCTTACAATTTAGTGATGTAGCCGAATATGGTTCGAATATGCATCCATCGGGTCGAACTTCTCCATCTTCAACCCCAAAGTCACTACAATAAAGATATATTATTCCCGTCGTTGCTCTTCTCCATCCCCCAACCAGCACACAGGGTCTTCAGCCAGATAATCACCCGAAGTAGCATACGCCCTCGACCTGCACCCACCGCATATTTGCTTGTATTTACAAGTTGCACAATGCCCTTTCACTTTTCTCTCCCTCAACGCCTTAAACATCTCAGAATCCCGGACAATGTCCAAAAAGCTGTTCTCCCTTATATTTCCCGCTTTTGCTGGCAGATATGCACATGGCGTTACGTCACCATTAGGAAATATGTGAAATCGCGTAATACCCGCCGTGCAGCCGGTGAATTCAATCCCATCCCCACGATCAACAAGTTCATTGTCCATCAGATAAGCCCAATACTGCGGATTACATATCGGTTTGAGCCATACATTCACGTTCTTTTGCTTTATCGTCACATCTTCAAAGAACTTCATGTTCTCTACCGTGGATAAACAAGCCTCGGAAATCGCCTTGCCTCGACCCACGGCAATCAAATAAATAAGGTAGATTCGCCACAGGCTTAAATCGTCTGCAAGCTTGATTATTTTTGGTAGCTCACTGTAATTGTCTCTCGTAACCATCGTGAAAAGTTGAGTTGCAAGCCCTACATCTCCACATGCTTTCATACCGCGCAGCACGTCTTCAAAAGCGCCATTAACACCCCGAAGCTCATCATGCGCGTTTCCTATCCCATCAATGCTCATCGCGGCGCGTTCCAAACCCGCTTTCTTTAACTTCTCCGCAACTTCCTTCGTTATCAGTGTCCCGTTCGTCGCCATCACCACCTGCATGTCGAAAGACGAAGCATATCCGATGAGGTCATAGATGTCGTCACGCAGCAAAGGCTCACCGCCCGTGAATGCGAACTTGACAGGTCCGAGTTTAGCTGCTTCTTCGATAATACCAAATCCCTCTTCTGTCGTAAGCTCCTCTCCACTCACTTCGGCAATCGAGCAGTGTTTGCACTTCAGGTTACATCTCTTCGTGACTGCCCACACGACCTCGCCGGGCAAATAACTGAAACAGCCCGTGCCCACCGCATCGTTTGCAAATGTTTCGTCTTTATGCTTCTCTATCCAGTTCATTAATTCTCCCGCTGTCTTTTTTTATTGTATATAAAGTATAATTTCCTTCTATTTAAGACACAGATTTACGCAGATTTACGCAGATTTATTTTAGTTTAACCGTGTTTGTTGATTCTTATCATCTGTGTTAATCTGCGTTAATCTGTGTCAACAATTTATTTTTTCTTGTATGAATTGTTTAATTAAGGAAAAAGGATGTCTAAGGGCGGTCTCGCAAAAAATCCTTTCCTTTCCGCCATACGATAAAGTTCATCGTGCGCTTTTACAACTTCTTCGGGCATTTCATACGTGTATTTATTCACGTACATCAGTGCGAATTTCTTGACCAGCTCTTTATCCGCACCTCTTGAATATTTCATTGCATACTGCATCGCTTCTTCTACATTGTCCAGCGCATACTGAATGCTTTCTCGCATAAGCACAAGAAATTCACGTTGCGTCCCTTCAGGAATATCCCGTTTTATGGCGTTAATGCCAAGAGGCAAAGGCAGCTTCGTTTTCTCATGCCACCACCCCCACAAATCAAGTATTTTTACAAGACCGTGCTGTGCGTAAGTTATCTGACCTTCATGGATTACCAATCCGGCATCCACGTCCCCTCGCTTCACCGCGGGGATAATCTCGTCAAATCGCATTTCAACCGGCTGGAAGTCATCAACTGCCAGCTTTAACAGCAGGTTCGCAGTGGTGTATTTCCCGGGCACGGCAATACTTTTTCTTTCCGGATCCATCTCCCTGTTCGCAACAACTACCGGACCATATCCGTCCCCTACGCTTGCACCGGCAGACAAAATCCGATATTGGGGATGGAGAAAAGCATAAGCGTGGGCAGAGAGCGCTGTGACGTCTAATTCACCTCTAAAAGCTCTTTTGTTCAGCGTTTCGATGTCTTCAACTACTTGTTTTATTTCAAAATTGGCGGTGATTTTACCGCTTAGCAGTCCATAGAACATGAATGCGTCATCTGCATCCGGTGTGTGTGCTATAATCATTGTTTGGTTTAGTATTTTGGGTGAGGATATAAAAAGGTTGTATCTCAACGTTTATGTGTTTGGATATTTGATATACTGGTCTAAAGTTATATAATATTGCTCACAATAATAGGATAGCAACTAACAAGAGGTAAGAACCATGAGAGATAAAGACCTCACCGAGCAAAGGATGCAAAAACTTATGTTCAAAATGGGATACTGTGATAAGGAGTTTTCCACAACCCACATGCAAAAAAAAGCAATCCTGTTTTCAATTTAGTGATGGGGGATGAGATGATCGTTGACATACGGTCACTGCCGCCGGATATCCCGGAATCTATACGTCAAAAAGAGAGTCGCAAAAAGTGAAAATGTATTGGGGCAGGTGTCAGGTTATAGGTTTCAGGGGCTTGAATCGGGATACTGACACCTGACAACTCACACCTCATACCTTTATCATAGCTAAACAAATACAAAAATAGATTTTGTGGGTTTCTTCGGCACTAATATCATCGTGGTTCCCTCTTTTGTTTCTGAAAACATTCGTTATTGGGAAATATAGCAGGTTATTTATATACAGTTTTAGTTGTAGTTGGATATATGAATAAGCGACGCCTGTATGAGGAGTTGAAAAAGAGCCCGAAAAATGTTCGTTTTGAGAGGTTATGTATGGTTGCAGAGGTATTTGGTTTTAGATTGAGAGGCGGGAAGGGCAGCCATCGGATTTATGTGCGCGATGGAGTAGGAGAGATATTGAATTTTCAAAATGTGGGTGGTAAGGCAAAACCTTATCAAGTAAGACAGCTTATAAAGATAATAGAAAAATATGATTTATTAGAGGAGGAGAAAGATGTATAAATACGCGATAGAGATATTCTATAGCGAAGAGGATGAAGGCTATATAGCGGTGGTTCCTGAGCTATCAGGCTGCTCTGCATTCGGGGAATCTGAGGAAGCAGCGTTGGAAGAAATTAAAATCGGCATCGAACTCTGGTTGGAAGCTGCACAAAAAGAAGGACGTGAGACACCACAACCTCAGGGAAAAGAGCTCCTCAATACGCTCTATGAAACTACTGTTCGCACCACCAGACCTCAGAAGGCGTGACATACGGTTTCCTGGCATAAAAAAACCATCTGAGGGTTATTAAACATCGACTTGATGAGGTGCTACAAAGGAACGATAGTGCGTGCTTATATTGCACAAAACAACGCCTTGTCGGGGATCCCCTGAATTATTGACTCGCTTATGCCCATATCTTCACATAAAAGAAAAAAAAGAAAACCTTTTATGATACATGACAATAATATAAAAGTGAATGTTAGCTCTATAAAATGAAAACCAAAATGGAATTTGATGATATTAAAACTGAAATCCGAAAGGCGATAAAACGGCTACAATTGAATGACGAAAAAATACTAAAGGATGGATTAGAATGGGCTTTTTCTCATAGATTAGCAGTGTATTTGGAATATGCATTCTCTGGATGGGACGTTGATCGCGAATATACATGGGAGGGGAGTAAGGATGATTCGAAGAGAAACTCACAGGGTGAAGTGAAACGTCCAGATATTATAATTCACAGAAGAGGCCAATATAATAAAGACGATAATTTATTAGTGATTGAACTGAAATTTAAAAATGATGATGGAAATGATGACGCTAAATTGAAGGATTTTACTTCTGAACCAAATGGCAATCGTAAATTCCAATATCAATATGGATTAGCGCTTTCTTTTCATCCAGTATTAATGTTGAAATGGTATGAAAATGGTCAAGGGATACCCGACTGTTGAGTTCTGGTGTATTTTCGATAGACCATTATCTTGCTGAGCAGGCGACCACACAAGACTCGGTCGCCGATAGGTCATCACGATGTTAGAATTTTTTCTTGGACGGTTTATTACAACACTTAGTAAAGTGTAATTCTCGCCTCGTTTGGATCCAACCCCCTCCACTTTACGATGAAGCCTAAGTGCGCTAATATTTCATCTGCGTTTTTTAGTCCGTAGTCTTCTATAACCCCCCGTGCCTCTACATATTTCGATATAAGCCTCAGTTTATTCCTTAGCTCTCCCAGCAGCTCCTTGTTCACTAGACTATCTTTAAACACCACATACTCAGAATCTTTCACACACGCTCGAACGGCTTGTCGGGGATCCCCTTGAATTATTGCCCCGCTAATTCCCATATCGTTGGATATAAGTGAAAAAATAGAAAAACGTTTATGATACATGACAATAATATAAAAATGAATGTTAAGCCCAAAACAAAGAATCCCAGAAATAACGTTTGAATATTGTTCTTTATATTACCTAAATCAATGGCTTTCAAAGGACAAGCGATTTGTAGAAACTCTCGCGGGCCAAAGCGAAGACAGCAGCAAATTAGAAATTCTTGAGGAAGCGGCAGCATTTTATAGGGTCGCAAGAAACCTGCCAAAAACTGGCGACACAAAAAAGGGAATGATAAGATATCAGCCCGTTTTAGAAATTATCGATAAAATCACTCATCCCCTTAAAGAATCAGAGGTGATTAATGTAGTCAATGGCGCACAAAAAGCCATATCTGAAAGCTACGATGGGCGAGAGGTTTTGTCATTGACGACGAAATTTCTGTGGCTAAAGGTTAGACACCCGATTCTCATCTACGATAGCCGGACTAAAACCGCCTTAAAAGCAACGAAAACAGGAAATTATGAGGACTTTTGTATTAGATGGAAAAAGGAATATGAAAGTAACTTAGAAGGCATTGAGCGGGCTTGCGCAAAACTGTATAAAATGAGTGCTTATACCATAAATCCAACTATAGCAACTGAAGACTACATAAAAAAAATTTCAGAGGAGCAATGGTTTATGGACAGAGTCTTTGATATTTATCTTTGGCACATCGGCGAACCTACAAAGGCTTAGCAAAACACTCAACCCGACCGGGATATTAACGCTCGACGGATACAATGGTTGTCTCGTTAACATCCAACCCCTTCCACTGCACCCGGAACCCCAGATGCGCCAGCACCTCGTCTGGATTCTGTAAACCAGATTCTTCAATAGTCCTCCGTGCTTCTACATACAATTTTATATTTATAGAAACAAGTTTCTCTTTCACTTCGTTCAACAGCTCCTTCTTAACAACCACCTCTTTAAACACCACATACTCTGGATTGTCCAAACACACTCTTACCGCCTCTTTACCAACATCATACCGCATAGCAATATCCCTAATAGAAACAATATCCCCTTCAATCTCTATCCGCGTTCCCTTCAACCGTTCCACCTCCCTCTTTATCCCCTCACTCTCAACCTTCGCCAAATACCTGACCACATCACCAACCGGAACTTTTCTGCTGTACAGTATCACAGGCTGATGAAGACCCAACTCAAAATTTGCAGAATTAAAACATGCGAGATTCTTATCAATCGCCACCAGCATAGTGAACGGCATAGCCCTGAGTTTTGACAACTTCCTTTTTATGTAATCCTCCGTCCAGAACCCCACGATTTCAAAAAAGGTTTCTACGTTTAGCTCTTTATGCTTGAACTTAAAATCCGGTATGAACGCGGTTTTGCCCGTAAAGACCGCATCCGGCTCTCGTATCAATTCCCAGCCCTTTGATGCCGGTGAGGCTAAAAACGCATTATAAAACCGTTCCTCAATCCCGCTATCAAACGTAGTTTTTGTCTCTTTCTCTTCACTCAGTAACAAATTCTTACGGGACTTGCTGTCCATCACAAAATGATAAATCCTCGGTGTATCGCGCCTGATAACAATCTCGGCATCTATTTCCCAATCATCGCTGTTGACTATCACGGGAAGCAATTTTGCGAGCGACGTGCCATACCGCTCACTCAACTTCAGCAATGACGAAGCGCCTTCAATCCTTACCTTATTCCCCTCCGGGCTGTACATCAATCCAAAATATTTAATTGCACGAAAAATCTCTTTATAATTGCTTTTAAACGAGACGTTCATACCCGTGGATTTAAACAATAGAGTCTGAGCAAGTGAAAGATTATACGACTTTAACAGCTCTTCGGGAGTTAAAGGCGCAAAATCGTCCAATACAACTTCTGATTCCAGGTCTGCCCATAAAGATTGCCCTAAATCATCAACAGAAATGTTCAACTTCTTAGCAACATCTTCAATCACCCGCTCTCTTTCTTTTCTATTCGTGACTTTTTTGCTGCTCGCTGCCTCAAAGACAGCTTTTCTTGCCAACACGGGTTCAACGGTAAACTTCGACTTGAAGATGCACCTCCGTTCCAGAAGCGTTCTTAATCCCCTTACAAGTTTGAAATTCAACCCTTGTTCAAACTCGCCCAATATTTCATCTATTTCGCTCTTCTTTTTACCTACAAAATTGTTATAAACTTCTATAAACTCTTCAGCCAATTCCTGATGCTCTTCGTCTATCTCCGCGAAAACTGGGTATATCCTGCCCTTTTTCGTCCTTGTGATGAGCAATTCACCGGGTAACATTTTTTCTTCTTATTACTTTAAGACCGTTTTCGACAAAAGAAAACACTTTTTCTAAAAGGGTTTAACAATCAATAAAACTCTTCACGTGACTTCCCCGATTGTC
>CAZXYJ010000030.1:0-10945 GCA_964644925.1 uncultured Halobacteria archaeon
AGAGAAGTCTGAATCTGCCGATTGGAATAATGAAAACCGAAAAGAACATTTTGGGGTCATTGGGAAGCGAGTAGAAGGAAAAGCGATTTTGCGTGATGAAGGATACCTCTGCTATGACCTTGAGGATATGCAAAAGAAGCGGAATTTTTATTAATCCCAACGTGTTGGTGCCTGCGTGTGTTGAGAGGTTCG
The DNA here is from genome assembly GCA_964644925.1 of uncultured Halobacteria archaeon. Lineage (GTDB taxonomy): Archaea > Halobacteriota > Syntropharchaeia > Alkanophagales > Methanospirareceae > QEXZ01. Next base: position 193 of record CAZXYJ010000030.1, read on the forward strand.
AGATGAGTGGGGATGGGGTGGTTGTATGTGCCACCACTTACCTACCACCAAAAAGGTTATAAGATAAAAAATCTTTCTTTAAAAAAGAAAGCTTTACCAAAGAAAAATTATACTTTATATACAATGACAAATTGTTCTAATAAAATTACTTGGAGGGAAAGATATGAACATATTTGATATAGCAAATCAAAATTTGGATAGTCTAAAAACCCGATATAAGTCATTGAAGGAAAAGTATGAGGATCAAGATAATTTTGGTATATTTAGCAAATTCGTTAAGTTGGTGAAAGATAAATGGGCTATTTCGATAAATATGAGGCAGGAAGTATTAAATATCTTTTTAATCGCTGGTAACTATGAAGACATATACGAAGTAAAAAAAGAACAGGGAAGAGAGTTAAGAAAAGTGAAAAAAATGGATATAATATCAGAAGAACAAGCAGTAAAGAAGCATCAAAAAGGCTATTACGAAGCAAGGGTAACTTTTGAAAGCACCTTTGAGGACGGTGCAAAATTCAAGTATGGTGCATTAAATATTGGAGGACTTGGTTTAAAAAAATATGGGGATTACTGTGTCGTGATTAAACGAGAACAATCAGAAGATTATACATCGTTAGCGTTCGTTAAGGAGGACAGTCTTAACTATGTTGAAGTGGATCATATGAGTATTGAACGATTAAGTCAAGATATTGCAAACAGAGAATGTGTACATACTCTGGTAGCTCTTAAACATGAGAATAATATAGAAGGAATTCCTACCGATGAATGGACATCTATGATTTGTTGCGATGAAAGTTATATTGAAGCTATAACGAAAGACGAAATCAAAAATAGTCATATAGAGTGTGTGCGAATGAGCAAAGAGGATTATCTCCTCTACTATGATTATTTATTTAAGGATTACATTTCAGAAATATCTAAGATGGAAAAATATCAATTATATATGCTTTTAGGAATATTTAGACTTTTAGATAAACAAGGGATTAAACTGGAAGTGATAGACGAAAATGGAAATTAAGATAATTGCCATCGCTCCAAACGATGGATGGGGGTTTATTGAAAAAGAGGGGAAAATATCCCTATTACGCCCACCTTATACTTCTTCAAATCAGACGGAGGTTTCGAGGAAATTTGTGGAAAATGCTATTCACTTACACGGCTTTGATGTGTGTGACATTGCTCTTAACAGTGTAAACGAAGTGGTCAGATATCTCAAAGAGACGTATATTGAATCGAAGAAAAAACAAGGAGTTAGTTTACCGTCTTCGGAACAATTAAGAGAACTCTTAAAATATGCTACTGATGATGTGCTGTTAGAATATCTGGAGAGAGCGGAAAAAGAGTTAATTCCTAAAGGGAAGCTCGATGCGGCTGAGTCCATAGCTTCAGAGTTAAGGAAATTGGAAAGGGTAAGAACTAATCCAAAAATGCTAGAGTCGGTTATAGAAATCTTGGAAAAATGCAACAAGGAGAGGAAAAGAATGGAAGAAGAATTAGCGGGCGAGATATCAAACAATCAGGAAGAAACTTGGAAGGATAATTTTCCCGCTGTATTAGGTACATATTCAATAGAAGCTATAATAAATTATAAAAAAAAAATTGTTGAACGAGGGCAAATATTGCCCGTTGGGTGTTGAGGTAGTTTCGTCATGGAAACAATAACATTCTATTCGTATAAAGGTGGTGTTGGGCGCACATTAGCCTTAGCTAACATTGCGATCTATCTTTCTCGTTTTGGTCAAAATGTTTGCATTATGGACTTTGACTTAGAGGCGCCTGGGCTTCATTACAAATTTCCAAAAATCTTCAAACCCAGTGATATTAGGGGTGGTTTAGTAGATTATATCTATGAATTTACGCATAATAAAGTTACTCCCAAGTCATTAGACGATTTTTCATTAGAAGTTGTTTCTCCATCAAAATCGCAAGGCGAAATCCGGTTGATTCCCGCGGGTAATGTTCTCTCTTCTGACTATTGGCGAAAATTAGCATCAATAAATTGGCATAGTTTGTTTTATGCAGAGGGCAGCGAAGGTGTCCCTTTCTTCCTTGAACTAAAAGAGAGGATTTTGAAAGAAATTGCTCCTAATTTTTTACTTATAGATTCCAGAACAGGTGTAACAGAAATGGGTGGCTTATGCACTTCTCTTTTACCTGATGAAGTGGTGTTTTTAATTGTCAACAATCAAGAGAATATTGAGGGTGCACGTCAGATACTCCGCAGTATTCAAAAAGTTGAACGATTGCCGGGACAAAAGCCAATAGGGGTAACTTTCGCGCTTAATCGTATTCCATTTCCAGAAAAGGAGAAAGATAAAGTATTAGAAGAGCAGATAGTAAAAGACGTACAAAATTTCCTAAACGAGCCTGTGGAAGATTTAGAGAGTCAATTAAACGTTCAGGATATTTGTATACTACATTCTGATAGAGAATTAGAACTGTCGGAGTCGCTGAGAATAAGCCAGGAAGGTCTTACTAAAGAAACGCCTCTATTACAGGATTATCTAAGACTTTTTTCTGAAATCATTCCTGAGGAGGTTATTAGACCAAAACTTGATGATGTTCTTGAGGAAATCGTTACTAATGCAAACCTATTAGAAGACCCGGATAAAACTCAACAGGAGTTAGAGGGTCTTGTCGCAAGTTATTTACATCCAAGAACTCTTGAGAAACTTATAGATTTCTATATTCTTCGCAATGCCGGAAGGGAAAAGATATTAGGTGCATTTCGCGACTTATGGAGAACCTTTGGAATTGATAATCCAAAGATATTATCAAAATACGTTTCGATTTTCATGAAATGGGAGTTGTATCAATGGGGAGAGCCAAAGTTTGAATTAGCAACAATAGAAAAATATCTTGAATTAAGTCCGCAGGATAGAATTGCGGTTGAGAGGAGATTAGCTGAGGCATATAAGATATATAGTAGACCTGAAATGGCTTTAAAACACTATCTTCAAGTTTTAGAAGAAGTTAAAGAAAAAGACGAAATTCTTGGAGATATTCTCGATATTAATATTAATAAAGAGCTTTATGACGATGCTATGGCATTGTTCAAGAAATATTCAGATATTATTGATAGTGATGTATCTTTACGAGTGAAGAAAGTAGAGGTTATGTTTAAAGTAGGTGAGATAGAAGAGGTACAAAAACTGCTCGATGATGGTGGAATTACAGAAAGTAGCCTTTCTGAAAGGGAACCGTCTTTATATATTGAGGTGATGGAGAAGTTAGGGAGATCAGAAGAAGCAAATAAAAGATTAAATACGATGCTAAATGAGATTTTAAGAACGGGACATACAAGAAGATTAGAGGAAGTAGGTAGAATTTTTTATAGCTTGGGTAGAGCAGATGAATTTAAAGATAAAATATCGAGGAAAGTCCCCGACGCTGATAGCTTAATTCGTCATCTAGATAGTAGAATACATTCTAGTCGTTATTGGTAGCGCTCTTTTGAACTCTTAGGCAAAATGAGACAATTTTTAAAAAAGCAATTGAGAAGAAATGATAATCGACAAAGCCACTTACCGTGCGAATGACATAAGGGGTATTGCAGACTCTCAGTTTACTGGCGATTTCTGCCGGTTAACCGGTTTGGCTTACGTAGAACTGCTGCGTAAGCACCGCCGTAAAGACCCGCAAGAACTAACGGTTGTCATTGGTAAAGACGTCAGAAACAGCTCGCCACGACTAAAAACCGCATTTGCCGAAGCCCTCGTGAGCAGAGGTGTCCGCGTCATAGACATTGCACCATCGGAAAAAGTAAGCTCCACACCACTGATGTATTTTGCCACCTGGCTGTTCGATGCCGATGGCGGTGTTGAAGTCACGGGAAGTCATCTGGATAAGGAATGGAACGGATTCAAACCTTGTATTGGTTCTGAGAGCGCCAAGGAGAATCACATACGTGAGATGTTTCAAACCGCAAAGAAACTCGAAGATGCGTTTAAAACCGATTCCCTGCACGTTCCAAGCGCGGTGGTTAAAGGTGAACTCGAAGAAGTGGACGTTCTGCCAGATTATCATGCTATGATAATTGCGAATGTTATTCTACGGGACAGATGGGAAGAACTGGCATTGAACGCACTTTCGGGTGATAGTTCGTTACGGAAGGCACTTTCAACCGCACTGCACGAGATTGAGAAACTACCTGAAAGCAGAACAAAGCCGCTAACCGGCTTAAAAATCGTTTATGACGCGGGAAACGGAACTACGGGGGTGGTCGCACCGCCAATCTTCCGCGATTTAGGCGCAGAAGTATTTGAGCTTTACTGTGAACCCAATGGCAACTTCCCACATCACCTGCCCGACCCGACAATACCGGGGTTCTTAAAGGATTTGCATGCAGAAGTGCAGCGTAAAAATGCACACATCGGGCTGTCTTCGGACTGTGACGGCGACCGTGCAGGCGCAGTATCGCCGGGTGGACGGAACATAATCGGGGAACAAATCCTCGCTCTGCTCTGCAAACACATTTTAAAAGAGCGTCTGAGTGCGAAGATTGTTTACGATACCAAATGCTCGGATGCGATAAGTGAGATAATCACGGAGAATGGTGGCGTGCCCGTAGAATGGAAGACCGGATTTTCATTCATAAAGGCGAAGATGGATGCGGTTGGTGCAGTTGCAGGCGGCGAGATGTCAGGGCACGTGTACTTCGCAAAGAACAATCGTGCAGACGATGCGGTATTCGCTTTTTCTGAACTTTTACTGCTCACCGCTGCTGAATTACATCGCAAAAAAAAAACGGACGTGGTTGATGAAATGCTTGCGGACTTTTTGAAACGATACGTGAACACGCCGGAGATACGGATTCCCGTGGTGAGCGATGAGGAGAAGGAGCGGGTTTCCGATGCCGTGGAGAACTATTACCGTGCGCTTGCGGTAAAAAACCAGGGGGAATACAAAAGAAGAAGCGATGAAGCGGGAAACGACATAGACGGCGTAAAGATAGAGTTCGTGAAGGAGAACGGCTGGGCACTTGTGCGCCGCTCGAACACTTCACCGGTGATTATCCTCCGGATGGAGGCTCGGAACGAAGAAGGACTCAGAACGATTGAAGAGCACGTGATAAAAAAGTTCTCGGAGTTCGACACGGTGGACCTGAACGCAGATGAGTACGTGCGAGAAATAGTGCAAAGGATAAAGTAAAGCTTTTTAAATAGACACGCTATATATTATAATTGGAGGGAAAAAGAAAAGAGGTGTCTGAGTGGCTTATTGCGAAGCTTTTACTCCTGTTTGTACTATTGGTTTTATCCGGATTCTTCTCCGGCTCTGAAATCGCGCTGATTGGTATAGGTAAACTAAGAGCGCGGGCTTTGCTAAAGCGTGGCGTGAAAGGAGCAGAGAGGATAGATAAATTGGCGGGCGACCCTGAAGCTGTTCTCACTACCGTGTCCGTCTGGAATAATATAGTGAATATTGCCGCCTCAGCAGTAGCTACTTCTCTCGCAATAGACTTCTTTGGTAGATTACATGGTGTGGTCATTGCAATCGGCGTGATGACATTTTTAATTCTCACGTTTGGTGAAATTCTGCCCAAGATGGTTGCTGCTCACCAGTCGGAAAGATTTTCCATGATCATTTCCAAGCCCATAGCGTTTTTAGTTTCTATTACTCAGCCACTCACAAATGTCTTTTCGGTGATCACATCCGCGTTTGAAAAGCAGCTCCTGGGTATGAAATGGCACCGGAAAAAGTTAATGACCGAGGAGGAGGTGGAGACGATGCTGGACATAGGAGAAGAAGAAGGAGCAATTGAAAAGGACGAAAAGGAGATGATGAAGGGTGTACTAAGGCTTGACGAAATCGTGGTGAAGCACGTGATGACACCAAAGGAGGATATGGTTTGCCTGGAAGCCAATCAAACCGTGGATTCCGCAGTAGAACTGATAAAAGCGAGTGGATACTCGAGAATTCCCGTTTTTAAAGTCACAAAGGATAATATCGTGGGGATTTTATATGCTAAAGACCTGCTGATAACAGCGAATGAGAATACAAATTTAAAAGGCAAAGTTTCGCTAAGCGAACTCATGAAACGTCCCCATTTTGTACCGGAGACGAAAAGGGTGGACGACCTGCTTGACGAGTTCCAGCGTGGTAAATTCCACATCGCCATTGTCGTGGACGCTGCGGGAAGAACAAAAGGGTTGATCTGTTTAGAAGACCTTCTGGAAGAGATAGTGGGTGCTATATATGATGAATACGACATAATAAAAACAAAAAATTATTAACCACAGATTACACAGATTAACACAGATGATAATATAGCGGTTTGGCGGTTTAGCGTTTTGGTCAAAGGGGCTGAGCCGCTAACGAGCTAAACCTCTAAACTCGCTTAATTTGTGTAAATCTGTGTCCTTAAATAGAAGGAAGTTACACTTTATATACAACAAGATATGCCACCCGTTGATATTGAGATGATAGCGCGATTGCTGTTGGCTGTAGTGCTTGGCATACTGGTAGGTGTGGAAAGGGAGATAGCGCACAAGCCCGCAGGCGTGAGAACGCACGCGCTTGTTTCGCTTGGTGCATGTTTATTCACGATAATTTCAGTTCATCATTTCAATATGGACCCCGCAAGGATAGCTGCGGGTATTGTTGCGGGAATCGGATTCATTGGTGCGGGTTCTATAATCGCGGAAAAAGGTCATGTTCAGGGAATAACAACAGCAGCGAGTCTTTGGTGCGTGGCTGCGATAGGGCTTGCAGTTGGCGTTGGCGCCTATGTGTTAGCAGTCGTGTCCGGTGCCCTGGTTTTCGGCGTTTTGTGGCTGGGAAAAGCCAAGAAACCGTTGTTGGGCTAAGTTCTGCGTGAAGTTTCTTGTCTCTTCTAAACATTTACTTTTGTCTTTGTACCCTCTCAGCACACACTTCTCCAAAATATAATCCTCACGCGAATCACCAGCATGAACATAAACAGATAAATCAATTTTATCTCCTGATTCCTTACCATGGGTATGTGCGTGCACGCCCACGGGAATTGAACACCCACCGCCAATTACTTTTAATACTTCGTTCTCCACCTCTGCTTCCATCCTCGTACTCTCATCGTCTATCTTACTCAAAATCTCGCTCTCTTTCGACTCTTTTCTCGTAACCACTGCAATGATACCTTGATTTGGCGAAGGAACAAACGGGTCACAATCAAGCCGTTCATAATCTATATCCAACCCCAACCGCTCAAATCCTGCTTCTGCAAGAATTACACCATCGTACTCGCCTTTTCTGAATTTTTCGATTCTCGTGTCTACATTACCGCGAATGTCTTTTATCCTTACGTTTGTTTGTCGCGCATCCATGTAATTCAAGAATTGAAACTTTCTGCGCACGCTTGACGTCCCTATCACCGCACCCCCGGGCATTTGCTCCAATCTATACGTTGACACTAACGCATCATAGGGAGAATCGCGAGGTAAAACCGCAGACGTCTCTAACCGCTCGTCCCTTTCTATAGGTATATCCTTCATGGAATGCACGGCAATGTCTATTTTACCTTCTAAAAGCAGCATATCAAGTTTTTTAACGAAAACACCCTTCTCGGGCATTTCGTATAAACCCCGGTCCGTTATGGCATCGCCTAAACTCCGCACTGTTTGTATCGTAAGCTCATGCTCCAATCCCGCCTCTTTCAATCGCTCACATACTTTCTCTGTTTGCAATATTGCAAGTTTGCTGCCTCGCGTTCCTATAATCATAATCTCATATTTATATTGCTCTTATGAAAAATAATAAATCTTAAAAAAATATAGACACAGATTAACGCAGACAAGATGAAGCGAGCGATGTCGTCAAAAATAACCCTGCCAGCCCAGCAAAAGAAAGAAAAAACCTGTGTAAATCCGTGTCTTGAATAGAAGGATGTTATAGTTTATGTACAATGAAAAAGAAGAAAAAGAAGAAGAAATTTTCTGATGGTGTCTGGTCTTCAGCCAGGACAAAATACCACCTCAGTTCACGTCAAATAGAAATGGCAAAAAAACTCGGAATGACCCCCAAGAAGTTTGGCAGTCTCGTACCTAATAAATCAGAACCCTGGAAAAAGCCTCTTGGTCAGTTCATCGAATCGTGCTATTACAAAAGATTCAAGAGACAGAAAACAGAACCACGAAAAAATGAAACTTTGATAAAACAAACTGAAAAAAAATAAAGGTTCAAAGTATATCTATGAAGCGGTGGCAAATATGGATATGATGACAAGAAATAATTTAGGGGAGGTGGTGCATGGCAATACGGCTACCCCTACCACAGTTTCGAGAGCGCCGGCAATACCCTCAGAGGACATTACTATTATTGATGATAGAATTTCCAAATATCTTAAGCTACAAAATGAAATTAGAAAAGTAATAAGTGCTGATGAAAATGATAGGGATGCTTTTATAGAAGATGTTGTTGATGCCTTTTTCAAGTTGAGTGGGTCATCAACAGTTTTGGATATTGGATTGAGTATTGCAACTGTTGGTATTATTCCTCTCAAGAATCATTTCAAGCGCAAAAAGCTTAAAAAGGTTATTGATAATATCTTAGGGAAAGTCTTCGATGTTACTCTTGGATGGTATGCAATGGATTATGACGATGTCAAAGAAACTTGTGATTTTTATGGAGGCAATGGCTTCTTTACGCCAAGTGACCACCGGCATATATATACTGCGGTCATTCAAAAGTTAAAGAGAGGGCCAATCAGAGATAAGTGCATCAGGCTTAACATAGTAGTATTTGTAAACGAAAAGCTGATTGATATAAGAAATAACTTTATGGAGTTCAAAAAAAACAATTTATAATAGGCCATCAATGAAAACAAAAAAGGAATCAATGGAAACAGAAGAGGAATCAATCGAAGCACAAGTTATAAGCCTTTTGAGCGGGAAAGGCGGTTCAGGAAAAACATCTGCTGCTCTTAGCATTGCGTACCTTTTAAATGATGCAGGATTTAAAGTACTATTGATTGACTTTGATTTCGCAACCAACGGTGCATCGTATTTTTATAAATTTCTATATCCATATCAAAAGGAAGTGACAGGTCTTTATGAATTAATTGAGCAATATCTAAATGTACATACCTCTCTTAGCGATGCTGAGATTAAAGCAAATGTTCTTTCGGTTAAGGAGGGGCTGGGTTTCATCCCTTCAAGAGTGCATTTCTCAAAGAAGGTGCCTCTTAGAGATTCAATAACTATAAAAGAGGAAGACCTAAAGTCTTTATTACTATCCGTAATAGAGCCGTGTAGAAAGCAATTTCATTTTATCATAATTGATAACCAAGCAGGCAGTAATCTTTCTGCAAAAGTATCTGCCAGCGTTTCTGATAAAGTCATAATTGTATCCGAACTAGATCCAATTTCTAATGATGCCGTTGATACCTTGCTAATTCAGATTGGGGAAGTATTCCCTGAATATAAGCGTCACCTTATAAATAAATTAGATATCCACGAAACTGAGGAATACAAGGAATTGAGCGAACTTTTTCAGACAATGAACCGTTTACCCCCCTTACCCTTTGATTTTGAGGTGAGAACTGCCTTTACTTCACGTAGGATACCAATAGATGTTGACAAGCCAAGTACTTTTTTGATTGCACTATTCAATACAGTTAAAGCATTCCTTCCTGAGTACAATGAAAAGATTGATAATTATGGGGAAAAGATTCTCAGCAAGTTCAGCCAATACCAAGATAAGATGGATTCACTTTTGGATAGGAAGAAAAAACAGGAAGAGGAAATTGCACACATCAGAAAGAAGCGAGAAAAACTAGCCTTTAGAGTTAGAATTACCGTACCAGTTATGGTCACCATTTTAGCGGCGCTTCTTTCAATTGTTATGTTTATGGGTTTTTATCGCGAAACTTATGTCTTTGTAGGGCTTATTATAGCTATGATTAGTCTCCTTTATATTGTTGTAAGCACCCAAGAATTTAGGGAAAAAGTTGAAGATGTCGAGAGAAAAGAAATGATTGAGATGGAGCTATCAGAAATCAACAAGGAAATCGATAGATATAGATCTTTGATGTTAACGAGATCTAAAGAATGGTTATTACATTTTCAAAAACCGTCAAGTGATTATGTTGGGCAGTCATAAGAAGAGAATGAGGAAATGACTATTGAAGTAAAAAATCCATGGAAAATTTAGATAAAATTAAAAACCCAAAAGTTTTATAACCCTCAACATAAGTACATGAAAGGGAACAAGGTGGAATAAAAATGGAAATACCGACTTTATCAGAAGAAGAGAAATGGGAAATGATGCGTGAGATGTTCGTGCTGAACAAGCAAATAGATATTGGCTTCATTATGCAAACAGCGGCAGAGAAAATGGGCGAATACGCGGAAATGACTGCTCAGCAATATGCAGATGTGCTGCGAGCACAAGACAAAGACAATGCAATTGGCTTTGCGCTAAGCGAAGCAACGGTTCGTAAGAACTTAATGGATAGCGATGTTGAAGTTGACGGCAATCCCAACGAAGCAACCTTAAACCTGAAAAGGGACGGTTTTCTGATGACGGCAATCCGTCTTATAAAAAAGGGACTATTGTCCGTAACCAAAGAAGAGTTCCAAAGAGGATGCATCGAAGGCTATTTCCGACCCAGAGCTGAGAAGCTGTGCTTGGAATTGGACGTTGAATACACAGATGAGGGATACAGGATAAAAATATCAAGAAAACAGAAAATAAATTAGGGACGCAGATTAACGCAGATGGTAAGAATCAACACGGTTAAACTAAAATAAATCTGCGTAAATCCATGTAAATCTGC
>CAZXYJ010000031.1:0-10847 GCA_964644925.1 uncultured Halobacteria archaeon
TATGTCCCGATAATGCAATCGAAATAGTAGAGAAGAAATCGTTCATTGATTACAATAGATGCACTTGCTGTGGTGTTTGTGACCGGGTCTGCCGGTACGGCGCGCTGGAAGTAAAAAATCTGCAGATGCTCGCGGTATTGGAGGAAGGTGTTCAATTAACGGGGTTAAAAGCAGAGGTGAAGATATTGAAGCAGAAATTGAAAGAGATGAGGAAAGAGGTAAGATTGTAGCGGATGCTGAAGGTAGCACAGTCTAAAAATCAAGTGATTTATCACCGCGGAGATCGCAGAGTACGCAGAGTTTTAAGACGGTTTCAATCATTGTTTATGTTTTATGGTACTTTGCGTTCTCCGTGTGCTCTGCGGTGAAATTTAAGGATTTAGCAATTTCACTAGAAAATTCGACAGTACCCCACGAGATTACAAATTTCGAGTTACCGATAGATATCAACGAGCCTGAGGCATCAATTTATTAATGCCCGCCATGATTGCTTTGCCAATCATATCACCGTGTTTGGCGAAGACCGAGCCCATGATTGAAAGAATAATTACGTAAGCAACGACAAGCGATATTAACAGCTCAGAAATGCCCGTTTCCATTCCGATTACAACAGCCAGCAGCACAATTGAAAACTCGCCCCTTGGCGTTGTGTATGCCCCGACTCTCAAACCAGTTTCGAGCGAGCCATGCAGTCTCTTCCCAATAAGTGCGCCACTGACGAACTTTCCAAAGATAGAGATGGTTATAAGTGCGGTGAGTGCGAGGACAAAATATGTCGAGGACAATGTTGCAAATTGGAACTGGAACATCATTCCAAAGGAGAAGAAGAAAATGGTGAGGAATAAGTTCTTAAATGAAATGGTGGCTCCGAAGAGCTTTCTGAAGGACTTGACTCCCGAGAGTGCAGAGCCGAGGAAAAATGCAACAATCACCTCAGAGATATGGCAATGCAGCGAAATACCCAGAGGATGTGCAAGTGCTGACAGGAGTGCTGGCAGGAGGTATGCAATTGCCGAAAATCCGAATATTAGCGCGAAAATGAGCAGTATGGGTATTTCATCATCACGCTCAAACAGAGGCGAGATGAAGTTGCTCAGCCTTCTGATGAGAGCCAAAATGAATACAATGAGTAGCAAAGTCGTTGCTAAGCACACGGGAATCATGGCGAGGCTGCCAGACATAATGGAAGTCAGCACCACGAGCAGGATTGCCAGTATTATGTCCTCGAATACCATCAGCCACACGACGGTCTCTGCTTCAGGGTAGATTAGCCTCTTGTTCTCTATCAGCGAGGAAATGGCAATTGCAGAACTGCTGATGTAAACTGCGGATGCGAGTATGAACGCCTCTATCAGGCTCAAGCCGATAACGAGCCCCAGCGAAAATCCCGCGATAAAATTCACCCCGAAGTCCGTGCAACCCGCAAATAACCTTCCAGGCTCTTTTATTCCTTTGAAGTTGAACTCATATCCTATGTAGAACATCAGGAGGATTACACCGATTTTACCCAGCCACTCGACGAAGTCGTATGAGGTTATTAAGTTGAAGCCACTCTTTCCGAGGATTATTCCTGCGATTATGTAAGCGGGAATTGCGGCTTGCCTCAGATATTTCGATACCAGTCCAAGAGCTAAGCAAGAGACCGTTACGATAGCTAAATCTACCAGAAAGGTCATCTTATCTAAACCTGTCCCAGAATCTCCCTCGCGCAGACCTTTATTTGCTCACGCTCCCCTATCGCCACTATCAGGTCTCCCTCTTCGAAGACCGTTTCCGGCGGCGGGCTGATGATGCTCCGTCCTTTTCTCGATAGTGCTATTATCGTGACGCCCGTCCTCTTCCTGATTCCCAAATCCTCGATGCTCTTTCCTACCATACTCTTTGTTACCGGGCATATATGGATGTTTATTCTGAGGTCAGAAATATCGGAAAACGAGACTTCAACGTCCTCTCGCTCTATTGTGAGCATCGCTCCGGTCAGAACGCTTCCGACACGCCGTGCTTCTTCCGAGGTCAGCCTGGTAACCGAGGGCTGCTCAGCACCGGCTTCTAAGACGTAGAGTTCTATCTCACCGGTCGTCAAAAATATGACCGCGACTTTATCGCCTTTTGGACTTTCTATCTCATACTTCGTGCCTATCTCGGGAAGTTCAGATATTCGCATGATTTACACCCGACCTTTTCTGGATATTCTTCATAATCCTTATGACCCGATAAATATAGTATAGGTTTTTGCTTTTAAAAAGTTAAATATTCTCCCATAGAAAGTATGAGGAATTATATCTCCGTAGCCAACGGTGGTAATGGTGACGATGGTCATATAGAAGGCATCGAAAAGGGAAAGTCCTTCAAGATACACAAAACCAACTGCCCCTACCACAATTACCAGAAATAATAAACAAATTGCGATCAGTGCGTGTCGTATTGGTTCCATTTCTTATTCTGTGTCAACAAGTAGGTTTACTTATTTGTATATAAGGAATACAAGACATTTGAACTTTTATAGTACCGCTCGATTTTATTTTATAGATAATATAGACCTCACAAGAATATTATCACGACTTGCTAAACAGGAAATATAACAAAGGAACAAAATGGCAGAACTGAACATCAAGGAAACGGAAGAGAAATGGCAGCGTAGATGGAAAGAAAGCAAGATTTTTGATGCTGAAATAGCAGAACAAAAAGGAGGAAAGAAAAAGTTCTTTTTGACCGTTCCTTACCCATACACTTCAGGACCGCTGCACATAGGTCATGGAAGAACAAATACGATAGGCGATATAATAGCGAGATTTAAGCGATTGCAGGGCTACAATGTGCTATTTCCTATGGCTTTTCACGTTACCGGAACGCCGATTTTAGCGATTGCCGACCGCATAGCAAAAGGCGACCAGGAGGTTGTAGCACGGTATAAGGAATATATATCAATTTATGAAGATGCGAGTAAGGTTGACGAAATTATCAGCAGTTTTAGTCGTGCGGAACGGGTTGCGGATTTCTTCGCTGAACGGATTTCGGAGGATTTCGAGCGCATGGGCTATTCCATAGACTGGCGAAGGAAGTTCAATACCACCGAGCCGATGTACAACAAGTTTATCGAATGGCAGTTCAAAAAGCTCTACGACAAGGGAGTAATAAAGAAAGGGAGCTATCCCATCACGTATTCCATTGAAGATAATTCGGCGGTTGGTGAGGACGACATCGAAGAAGGAGATACGAATAAAGTAACAATAATAGAACACACAACCATAAAGTTCGGAGTTTCTGATGACACCTACTTAATCGCGGCGACACTGCGTCCAGAAACGGTTTTTGGCGTTACAAATCTGTGGATAAAGCCAACTGCAAAATACGTTAAAGTTGCGGTCGGCAGGGAATACTGGATTGTGTCCCGTGAAGCGGCGTTGAAACTGGGTTATCAGCGGGAAGCAGTAGAAGGTTCAGAAGAAATAGAGGGCAGTTATTTTGTAGGTAAGAAGGTCAAGGAGCCAATGGAGGGCAGGGAAATCCCGGTTTTATCTGCGGGCTTTGTTGACCCCGATGTAGGCACTGGCGTGGTCTATTCGGTTCCTGCGCATGCTCCTTACGATTATATCGCACTGGAAGACGTGAGAAGGGAGGAAGGGATTGAAATCGAGCCAATAAAGGTAATAGACATAGAAGGGTACGAAATGCCCGCGAGAGAGATATGCGAAAAGATGGGAATAGCGAATCAGGAAGATGAGCGACTGGAAGAAGCCACGCAGATAATTTATAAGGACGAATTTTATCGTGGTGTGTTAAATGAGCAATGCGGGAACTTTGCGGGTATCAAAATCGCTGCGATAAAGGATGAAGTAAAGGACTGGTTAAAGGGGAAAAATATAGCGGACGTGTTTTATGAAACTTCGAGGAAGGCGGTGACGCGAGGCGGTGGAAAGGTAATAGTTGCCGTCTTGCAAGACCAGTGGTTTATAGATTATACGCCGAAATGGTGGAAAGATTTGGGGCATGAACTCGTGGAAGGCATGAGGTTCTATCCTGAGAAGTACAAGGCGTATATGCACGACATTATTGATTGGCTGGCGTTGCGACCGTGTGCACGTAAAAGAGGTCTGGGCACGCGGTTTCCGTTTGAAAAGGACTGGATAATCGAGTCGCTAAGCGATTCTACGATTTACATGGCGATGTACACCATAGCTCACCGGGTAAGGCAATTGCCGGTTGATTGTCTGAATGAGCAGTTCTTTGATTATGTGTTTCTTGGGATTGGCAGCGGTGCAGACGAATTAGCAAAGGAGTCCCACATTGAAGCTGACGTTTTGAAGGGGATAAAGGAAGAATTTGAATACTGGTATCCTAACGACCTGCGGCACACTGCACCACCACACCTCTCAAATCATCTGGTTTTCTTTTTAATGCATCACGCAGCGATATTTCCTCCGACCCGGTGGCCCGGTGCGATAACCTTGAATGAGTTGATGATTCGGGAAGGGCAGAAGATATCAAAGAGCAAGGGGAATGTGATTCCTCTGGCAAAAGTATCAGAACTTTTCGGTGTGGATCTGTTCAGGCTTTATTGTGCGATTAATGCGGATTTCGCAAGTGTGATCAACTGGCGGGAGCAGGACGTGGATGCACTGAAGAAACGATTTAATGCGTTAGTAGAAGTATTCGAGAAGAGCACAGGAGTGGATGTAGCGGAACTCAAGGAGGAAGAGTTCACGCATACCGATAGATGGCTGCTGTCGCGGTTCTACAGAAGGTTAAAGGAATCCATTGAGCTGCTCGACGCATTCCGAATACGAGAAGCGGGAATAAATCTGGTGTTCAATTTGCTGAATGACATTAGATATTACGAGCGCAGGGAGAGCCCGGAAAAAAGAATAAGGATAATCAGAAACGTAATAGAGGATTGGCTGCTAATTCTATCGCCAATTGTGCCGCATATCTGTGAAGAGGAATGGCATAAGCTGCACAATAAGCCCTTACAGGGCTTGCGGGGTCGTGGGGCAGAGGGAGAGGTAGAGCCCCACAGTTTCATTTCGTTACAATCGCTGCCGAAGCTAAAGGAGGCGTGTATTGATGACCGCGTGGAGCGCGAGGAGGAATATCTGGTTTCGTTAATTGCGGATATAAAGGAGATACTGAAAATAGCTCGAATTGTACCGACAAAAATTTACGTTTATACTGCAGATGCAGATGAGGAGAAATGGAAGTGGGAGATATTCAAGGCAATAAAGGATTTGCCGGATAATGATAAGATTAAAGTGGCTATGAAGTTCAGAAAGGATAAAAGCACAGTTGATTTTGTAAAACGGTTGATGAAAAGCAACATGGGTTATTTTGAGTTGAGAGAGGAGGAAGTTTTGGAACGTGAGAAGGAGTATTTGATGAAAGAGTTTGGCTGTGAAATAGGGATAAACGAGGAACACGACCCGAAGGACAAGAGGAAGTTTGCCATTCCGCTTAAACCTGCGATTTATGTAGAGGGTTGAGTGTTAGATAGATAGGGGGTGTTCCGCCCGCCGACTCTTTATTTTGGTTTTCGTGGCTTTATTTTTCTAATATTAAATACAAATAGCAAATAGGATTTATTTAAAATGTGGTTTATTTTAAGTCCTTGCTATTAATAATAATTTCATCACCTGCAATATTTCTTATCTTCATATTGAACTTGTTTGTTGGCAAATAATAAACTCCTTTTATTTTCTCCTTTACACCCGCTTTGTCTTCTAAATTGAGATTACTTGTCCAGACTTTATTCCCCTTTTCGTCTTTTTTCAGGGTTGTATCAAATTGAACTGCTTCAATTAATTCCAATCCTGTTTCGCTTATTTGTATCGGGTTCCCATCCGATGTTTCTTGTGTTAATTTGTTTACCTTTTTAGCGTTGAATTCATCTATCTTGTTTTTGAGGTAGCTGCTGAAAAAGCGTTTGATTTCTATTTTGTAGCGGTCTCCTTCTTTTGTTACTTCTACATCTGCATTGTCAGGAGTAAACAAAACATCCGCTTTTTGATCCAGTAACCCATCAAGGCTGATTAACTGAACTTTTATGTTTGATTTCCCTGCTCTGCGAATTTCATTGTTAATGTAGTCCTGGCTGATTTCTAAATCCTTGTGTGCGTAAACCAATTTCACTGCTTCTGTTTCATTTCCAGTGTCTTCTAACTGGTAAATTTCCTCTAAGATAACATCCACCAACTCATTAGTTAATTTCTTGTCTATGCCTATGAATTTTATTGGAACATAAGTGCCTTTTTCACCCACTATTCCACCATCCCAGAACTCACCTAATTCTAATTCCGTGCGATTCTTAAAGCCGTCAATTAAACTGAATAGTTTAGCCGTTGTTTGCGCAGGATTTCTGAACAAACGAAGACCGTCTCTGATTTTTAAAATATCAAATTCGGCACCTGATTCACCAAGCCGGTCTCTTGAGGTTTGAATGGCGTTGATGCCAATATCGCAGGCGATGAATTTTCGGTTTAATTCGTTTGCTACTTTCGGGGTTGTGCCGCTGCCAGAGAAGAAATCTGCTACAATATAACCATTATCACTAGAAGAGTTAATTATCCTTTCAAGCAACATTTCTGGTTTTTGTGTAGAGTATTCAACGCGCTCTGTGGCAGTTGAGGAAATCGATAAAAAATCATTCCAAATATCGTCGATTAATATTCCTTTAGAATCTTCTGCATATAGTTTTAACCTAACTTTTCCGCTTTTTGTCTTGTAAAGTCGTCCTTCCTTTTCCCATTTTGCCAGAGTTTCTTTTGCGGGTTCTTGGATTTCAGCAGTTTTATAAAAACCTTTTTCATCTTCGTATGGAAAATTTCTTCTCAAATAATTTTCAGTTACTTCAATGAACGGTTTTTCAAAATGATATTCATCTGAATTAGAGTACCAAAAAATAGTGTCGTGACTTAACGGTAATCTATTTGATAATACTTTCATCCCACTAGGGGTTTGTGTTTTCCAGACAATTTCATTTTTAAAGTTCTCTTCGCCAAAAACTTCATCTAACAGTACTTTAACATAATGCCCGATATGCCAATCTAAATGCACATAAATGCTTGCGGTTTCACCCATTATTTCACGAATTGCTAAAAGTCTTTCATACAGCCAGTTCAAATAATCTTCTTTCTGCCAGATGTCGCCGTACATGACTTCTTCGCCGATTGAATTATCCTCGTTTTCAATTGAGTTTTTACCGCCGTTCCGCAGGTAAACCTTCTTTGCGTAATTAGCGCCGCTGGCAAATGGCGGGTCAATGTAAACCAAATCAACTTTTATGTTTTGGGACTTCAAATAAGCGCAGGCAGAGAGGCA
This sequence comes from uncultured Halobacteria archaeon, assembly GCA_964644925.1. Taxonomy (GTDB): domain Archaea; phylum Halobacteriota; class Syntropharchaeia; order Alkanophagales; family Methanospirareceae; genus QEXZ01. The sequence goes on from CAZXYJ010000031.1 coordinate 7,312, forward strand.
GTCGCCGTGGATTAGCAAGTTGCGAAAATCAGCGTGGGGATCAGTTTGTTTGTCGGTTTCTATTTTTTGCTGCCCGCCATTTTGCCTTATCTCCTCCACGACCTGCGTTTCAAAAGCCTCAATTTTATCGGGCATTCGCCTTCCCCGAAAATTCAACAATGCCTGCCCCTTCGCAGGAGTTATATTATATGATGTTGGTTTTTTCATCCTTTATTTTATTAAAATGCTTTAATTAAATCTTTAAGTTCATTTAAATGTATTGAAAAATCATTTTCACCCTCATCCTTGAAACAGACATATTCAAAGTTGGGGTTGTGTTTTTTGAAAACTTCCACTACAAATTTTTCCTTTTGCCTGAATTCATCAGTGTAATAAGGTATTCCCTTGGTTTCAATAATCAAGACTTTTTCAATATCTCCCTTTTTGTTTTCATTTTGATATTTCAACCCGTTCTTTCTTTTTAAAACCAGAAAATCGGGGGTGTAATTGCCCAACCCTGTTTTAATGTGAAAGTTTTGCAGTTTATCGTCTTTATAGCCGTTGTAATAAACCTCAAGGTTTTCCAGTTCAGCCAATTTCAACATCTCAAGAATGGCATTTTTTTCAAAATCAGAGTCAAAGCGATATGGCAGGTAATTGAAGCTAATATCATTAGGGTCTAATCTTTCATCTTCAAAATCTTCTTCTAATCTGTTTGGGCGGTTTTGTATTCTGTGTATCTGATTTTTAGTGATCACAGGTAAAAAGTTACCATTGCCGTAGTCAATACCTGGAAATTGGTTTATGTCCCATTCTAACAATTCAATCTCAGTTTCTTCAGTGATAATATCTGTTTTGTAGGAAATTTCATAAGCTAAGAGGGATGCAATATATTTCACCAAATCCCGTATAGTTATATGTGGGTTATTAATTATCCAATCAAAGTTTGCTTTTACTTGTTCAAAAATCGCTTTTAGTTCATTACCGTAATATTTAATTAAATCCGTTTCATTAAACCTTGTGTATGTGTGTTTTGAAAGATCGTAAATTAAATCATTAAAGGTGTAATTGAATTTCTTACCATAAAAAGCAAGTTCCTCAGAAACCTGCGAAATTAAGCCGGTTCTCCCGATTTTGGCGGTGGTTTCTCTTGCATCGTATGGGAAATGGCTTTTGAATTTTTCTATGTCAAATTCCATCAATCTTTTAGAATAATCTGTGCTTTCCTGCTGGACTTCAATCGTAAACTGCTTGTGTATTTGTTTGTATTTGATTTTTCCGAGTTTTGATTTTCTTACAATTACAGGAACGTCATCGTCTCCTTTAACTTTCAAGTCATCAATAGTGAGCTTGTAATTTTCCCTTAGTTCATTGTTCAGTGTTTCGTAATTGCCGGGTTCAAGAAAGATAAGTGCTTTTTCGTTCTCGGCATTTTCCACTTCTCTAAGGCAGCGGCATGTGGTTTGAAGAACAAAGTTTTTTGTAGTTTTTTGCCTTGGAAGAACAACACCAGTTAAGCTTTTGCAATCCCAACCTTCTGTCCCGACTGCAACCAGGAGAACCACTCGTTTATCAGAATAAGGTTTATCAAGGTTATTGAAAATCGCCAGATTCTCTTTTGGCAGTTGATATTTTTTATCTTCTTTACGAACCTTTGAGTAATACCTGAATATTTCATCTTCTTTTCCAGACCTATTCTTGCGATACCATTCCTGTATTATGGGTAATATCTCTTCATTTAATTTTTTTATAGAAGGGCAGTAAAAAGTGATTTTACTTTTAGTGCCGTTATAATAAGAGATATCATAGTCTTGGAAAAATTCATTTAATGCCTGTTTTATGAATTGTGATTGCTTTATTTCCACACTTTTCACTACTGGTACTTTAAGAAATTTTCCTATACCATCAGCTAAAGAATAGTCATAGACTACATCCTGTATCTGGTTAAGCCGGATTTCTTTATCTCCAACTTCAACTTTTGTTTTTACAAAAGGCGTTCCGGATAAACCTAAAACAGTTATTAAGTTTTGGTGCTGATTTAAGATGTTTACTGCCTCCCTTAACCTTTTCTCACTTTTCCCGCTTCCCTTGTATGTATGATGAACTTCATCAAGAATAACCGATAAATAGGGTATTTGAGATAACTTCTCTCTTAATTCATTGGTTTTCTTAATCTCTTCGAATTCTTTCTGCTCTAAAAAAGTTTGACCCGTCTCAATAAATATTCTATCTTTTTCATCATATCTCTCCAATACAACTTTTTCGGCATTGGTGATAAAAACCAAACCAAAATCTTTTGTCTGTGTAACGCGGTTTACTTTTTCAAGGTTTGGGTTGTTGCCCTGTAACTTGTCTTTTCTTTTAGAACTTAAACTGTCTAAAATCTCAATATGAATGATTTGCTTTAACTCTTTTGCTTCATTTGCAGGTAAAATCCAGTCAAGATTAAAATCTCTTATTGTTCGAAGTGATGGCAAAATTGCAGTTTTTGCAGCGTGAGGAGCAAAAACAACGAAATTGTGGGCAAACCTTTTATCGCTTTTATTCAGTTTAGCAAAATACAAATCAAGATAAATAAAACAAGCCATTAAATAAGTTTTTCCCGCACCCATCGGCAAACTGAAAAGGAAGTTAGGATATTCAAAATTATGCAGTAGGTCATCTAAAACTTTATCCCAATCATGTTCATTTCCTTGTGGATCATTCAATAAAACCTTTTGTAAATTTTTCAAGTCGTTGTCTTGAACAAATTGGTTTAAAAATTGAGTAGTGTAATCTTTTCCAAACACATTATAGTAATCGTATTCTTGCGCGATCTTTTCATCAAATAACAATCCTTTTCGGATTATTTCAGAAAGTTTATTATTTTGCCCAACAAATTTTAGCCAAAGATAAACTTCAATAGCCTTAATTTGCGGCTCCCTGAGTTTATTTTGTTTTTCAATATGTTTAATCAGGTTTCCAATTGCTGACTGATTGTTTTCTTTTTCTTCTCTAATCCATGCTTCAGTTTTCGCGTTTATTAAGTCAAAAATAGTTAACATAGCTCTTCCATAAATTATTTAAATTGTTTAGATAATATAAACCCTTCATTTGTCACGCCCCCCCCCTGAAACTTACTTCGTATATACCTCCCTTTAGCTGACTGCTAATCATCATTTCCTTCAACATCATTTTCAATATACGAATTCTTCTCACGGCTTATTTCCTTTCACCTCGCAATTTTAGCCAGACCTTTCTCAACCAACTCATCATTCAACGTTTTATCCGAATCTTCCAGATAAATCTTTGCAAGCCATCTTCTCCACTTACCTCGCTTCTCTGTTTCTATAATCATCTCGTTTCCGTTCTCGTTTAATCTCCGCTCCACGTATTCCGTTGCCTCCATCCCCTTTTTATATTCCTCACTATCCTTTGGAACTCTATATATCTCTGGCGTGTCTATTCCTTCCAAACGCACTCTTTCTCGCAGCGTCACATAAAATCCAAGTTCTATGAGCACATCTATTGTGTCTCCATCCACCACCCGTCCGAGCCTTGCCCTGTATCGGTAACAC
>CAZXYJ010000032.1:0-1570 GCA_964644925.1 uncultured Halobacteria archaeon
CGATTATCTGCAGTACTTTCGCACCGGTATTATCCACGCAATCTAAACGCGAACCGGTCTGCAACGCCTTCGTTATCTTCGCTTTTACTCCTTTCATAGTATCTATCCTATCTCTAAATATGAGTCAAGCATTTAAATATTATAAAATAATAAATCAGAAATGCCATTAACCATTTCAATACCTGTATCTTGCATCCACCTGTTGCTCTTCAGTCATGCGACACGCTTTTCTACCACCACAAAGCTTTTTGTCTTGCTCAGTGGACGACACTCCATTATCTTCACTGTATCCCCCACGTGTGCGTTTATGCAAGGCGGATTATGTGCATGTATCTTCGAACTTCTCTTTTCATACCGCTCGTATTTCCTGATTTTCTTCAGATACGACTTCAAAATGACAACCGTCTTCGGCGCTTTATCGCTTACCACTAAACCTTCTATAACTTGCCCTCTTACCGGCAATCTACCGTGAAAAGGACAATCCTCATCCCCGCATTCACCTTCCGGCATCGCGACGTCTATCCCTATATCTCTCATCTTGTAATTATCCAATGTTCTATGCACTTATAAATAAATACTATTACTTTTTTATTCTATCCTCTGGTCGTGAAACAAGCATATCCCCTCGCAGTCTTACTTTTACTTCGGGCAACTCAAAAACGAATGTAGTTCCTGCTTTTGCTATTTTCTTGTCTTTCCCCGACGCATTTTTTATAACGAGCATATTCCTTGTCTCATCTACTACCGTCCCAAAAAGTCCTTCCACCACCTTATTAGTGCTATTTTCCACTTCTGTCCTCAATCCGATTAGCTCATGCTGCAATATGTTCTGCGGATTTATTTTCATTGTATTTTTGTATATAAAGTATAACGCCTCTCTACTTAAGACACAGATTTACACTGATTTACACGGACTTATTTGAGTTTAACATTGTTGATTCTTATCCTCTATCCGTGTTAATCTGCGTTAATCTGCGTCCATAATTTATTTTTCTTTTTGTTCTGGAATGTCGTGGTTTATTAATTGCGATTGCCTTCTAACGAATATCCCATCTCATGCAGCGTCTTCTTTACCAGTTCTTTTTGGTCACCCTGTAATTCAACGCAACCCGCTTTTACCGTGCCACCACACGCACATCTCGACTTCAATTCTTTCGAAAGGCCTTTAAGATCTACTTCCTTCTCATCTATTCCTCTTATCACCGTGATAATTTTCCCGAACCTTCTCCTCACCGTAGACACGTTCACCACTTGCTGTTCCTTTGCTATCTCTTTGCAAATGCATAAGTCTTTAGGCAATCCACATTTAGGGCAAACTTCCCTGCTCATTTCTCTGTTTCCCTTCCCGGTTCCAGTTCCCCTTCAACCGTTTTTATCCGCGCTATTGTTCTCCTTATCTCTCTTACTCTGCCAGGATTCTCCGGAGCCCCCCCTGTGGCTATTATCCCGCGTTCGCGCATCAAATCCATCCTCAAACTCTCTAATTCCTCCTTCCTCTCTCTTTCACTCATCTTTCTTATCTCATCAATTCTAAATATGCTCATTCTTCCTTTCCTTTTTCCTTTTCCTT
>CAZXYJ010000032.1:1670-3586 GCA_964644925.1 uncultured Halobacteria archaeon
GCTACCTCACCACAATGCTTTATATATCCGTCAACCATCTTCTCCATCCGACCTCGTGGCCCTCTGAGCTTCCCGGTCATTATAATTTCGCAACCCAATGCACCATGATTCATTATTCGCTGCAACGTTGACCTGCCCGCCCTCCTGAAATGCCATCCGCGCTCTATAAGTTTTGCGAGCCGATTAGCCATCAACGATGCACTCAGGTCTGGCACCGCTATGGGTTGGACGTCTATTTGCGGGTTATCCATCTCATGCTTCCTGTTTATGTCCTCGGTTAACTTTTTTATCCGCCGCCCATCTTTTCCTATTATCATCCCCGGCTTCTCAACGTTCACCGTTATCTGCGTGCCCATTGGCGTCCTTTTTATCTCCATCCCTCCATAGCCCGCTCTCTCTAACTCTTTCCCGAGATATTCGTCCATTCTTACTTTCTTTATCCCCTCACGCACAAATGTCTTTTCTATCACGTTCCGTCTTCTAACTCCCTTTTTCTTTCAGTATCATCTCAATAGTAACCGTATCCGTATTCTTGGGTGTAGAACGACCAAAAGCACGTGGCATTGACCCTTTTATCGTTCGCCCTTTCTTCGTAGCTACGTGCCATATCCCCATCTTATCCGGGTCAAATCCCTTATATTCCGCATTGCCTTTTGCACCTCTTATCAATTTCAATATTTCCGCACTCGCCTTCACCGGATATCTCCCGGAATACCACTTTTTTAGCCCTCTGCGATGTGCTACTTTCTTTTTATGCCGCTTAAACGGAATCGCCACACGCTTTTCCAGCACCGCCTCAAGATATGTCTCTGCTTCTTCCACTTTCTTACCCTTTATCGCTCTGCATACCTCGAGCGCATGCTTGGGCGAGATGTGGAGCTCATAAGCCATTGCCCTTGCAGTCGTTTCCGGGTCAATTTCGTTTTTAGTTCCTGTTCCGGCATCCATGCAAAATTTTACCCTACCCATCGTCTCTTGAGTCTCTTTATCATTGATTTTACCTTACTTCAGTGGCACATATTTTGAAGACCTTGTAGCCCCCACCCCCGCACTTCCATGTAACACCTTTTTTCGCGTCAATGCGAACTCACCCAGATAATGTCCTATCATCTCGGTCTTTATATCCACAAATTCGAAGCTCTTTCCGTTGTGTATCCCTATCTTCTTCCCTACCATGCTGGGCAGTATAATAGCATCTCTCAGATGTGTTTTAACACTCTCCTTATCCGTTTTGCTTCGCTCCAGCAATTTCTCCGCACTACTGCTCAATTCCCTCTTCAATTTCCTTCGCTGTCTCGCACCCAACAAGCCCGCTAAATCTCCGAGTGGCATTTTCTTTAGCTTCGCGAGCGTATATCCACGATACGTGAATTCCACCTCCTTCTTTTTAAGTGTCGTTTTAGATTTAGCTTTCTTCTTTGCCATTTCTTTCCTCTTTCACCTCTTCCCTGTTCTTTTTGCCGCTATATTTCCTACCTTTCTCCCCGGTGGCGCACCCCTCGCAGGCGTCTTGGATTTGCCCACGTGCTGATGGCCACCGCCGCCGAAAGGATGGTCAACGGGGTTCATTGCTACGCCTCTTACAGTAGGGTATTTTCCCGAATGTGTTTTCATCTTATGATATTTCTTTCCTGCTTTTACAAAAGGTTTTTCTGTTCGACCACCACCGGCAACAACGCCTATCGTGGCAAAGCAATCAGAAGATAGCCATTTCTTTCGCCCGCTTGGCATTGACACAAGCGTTTTTCCCGTCTCTTGTTCGTGTGCTAACAACGTAATAGAATTGCCCGAAGCACGTGCAAACTTGCCTCCATCGTTTGGTCTCGCTTCCACATTACACACCGTAATTCCCTCCGGGATACAGCGAAGTGGCAATGTATTCCCGGTTTTTATTCCCGCAGATTCGCCATAAGCCA
>CAZXYJ010000032.1:3686-10831 GCA_964644925.1 uncultured Halobacteria archaeon
GGATGTGTCCCCGGTGCAAGCAATTCCGCATTTAGCTTATCCACGTAAGACACGTCCACACCCGGCAAATTTTTCGCACCCTTAAATTTTATTTTCTTGGTCTCTGCTGATTCTTCCTCTTCTGGGATAACAATCAAAACGCTTTTTCTTGACTTGTATCTTCTACCTCTCATTGTTCCTCTCCCCGCTCTCACTTTTCGCACTTTCGCACGAAGTATGTCATCCCACACACCAATGCACTTCAAAAACGCCTCTACCTCTGTGGTCTTTTCCAAACTCGTGAATGTGTCTTCCACCACTATCGGCAGCCCAACATCCTCGCCGAACCTATGCCCTCTACTTCGTACACGGTTCTGGTCTATGGTAGCAGCGATAGCAGACCCCACCGCTTTTCGCTTTTCTTTTTTGTTTATTTTCAGTTTTAAGACTTTATCAGTTTTTGGCGGGTGTGCTCTTCTACCACCGACTGTTTGAGGAGCGCGAGCGGCTCTACTGCCTGTTTTTATTCGAGGTACTCGTGCCATTCCTCTGCCCGTGCCCCAGCACTCTGCCGATGTCTTTCGTCCTGACAATGGTGTTGGACCTTTTGGCTGCCGCCGGTGGGACTGCATTGCCAGCACAGCTCTTCGTATCAAGTCAGGTCTGTACTCATCCATAAATACCATAGGCAGTGTTATTTCCTTTACTGCGTTCCCTGACATGTCCAGTACTTTTGCTTTTTTCGCCATCTCTCTTTTATTCTACTTTTTTATGGTATATAAAGTATGACTTCCTTCTATTTAAGACACAGATTTACGCAGATTTATTTTAGTTTAACCGTGTTAATTCTTATTATCTGTGTTAATCTGCGTTAATCTGTGTCCCTAATGTATTTTCTGTTTTCTTATTACCCCTGTTGTGATTCTCTGCTTATATAAACAATCTCAGGCATAATGGACTTAGGATGAGGTCGTATCGCATGAGAGATTCTTACAAGTCTCTTTTTCGGCCCCGGAGCACTGCCTTCCAGCATGATATAGCCGTTTCTTACCATGCCGTAGTTTAAAAAGCTTCCTTTTGGCGTTATCTCTTCTCCATTCTCTCCGATTTTCAGTACTCGCTTATTATATTCGGTTCGCTGTTGATACCCGGTCTGTCCCATCTGAGGTATTTTCCACCTTACACGGCGCGGTGTCCAACCGCCAATACAACCCACATGACGCCCTCTTCCAGACCTCCGTGCTTTGGCATTCTGTATCATCACACCCCACCGCTTCACAGGTCCTTGTGTGCCCTTTCCCCTTGTCAGTGCAGTAACGTCTACAAAATCACCCTCTTTAAATATATCCTCAATTCTTATCTCCTTTCCAAACACTTCTTGTGCATATTCGATGTCTTTCTCTATCTCCCCGCTCATCTTTATCTCCATCAGTTCATGCTTCTTCTTCGGCAATCCGCTCACAAGTTCGGGTGATGTAGAAACGATTATGCTCAAACCCATACTCAAATCGCGGTCTGAACTTTTGATTATATCCGCTATTTTATCCAGGTCAGCAGTATTTCCTGTCTCGCCTGCTGCCCACACTTCCGTTGCCGCCTTTTTACCGTAACTGGTACCTTTATAGAGCCTGAGAGCCTCTGCTTTCATAGACGGCACCTCTATTATCGTTGCAGGAACGGAAATCTGCATCCCTTTTGTCTGGCTGTGAGGCGCGTTATCCGTCAGGACGAGATGAGTCATCCCCGCTTTATAGCCTGCAAACCCCTGTAATTTCCTGCCTGCGGCTAATTCATCTCTTTTTATTCTGCACGTTTCGCTTCTTGCTCGTTTCCTCGGTGAAAAGGCAAGTGAGCCTCTTCTTGGTCTGTGTCTCTTGGACATCTTACCCCTGCTAAGAAAATTTGTTTGTTGATTTATTTAATTAAAGTATGATAAAATTAGGACTATATATAGTTTAGCGGTTTAGGGCTACTAATACCTGACAACTAATCCCTAACACCTTATTTTCTATGTGGACTCAGCGTTCTCGACGGTAAATATTGAAATCACCGGGACATTGTCAAATTACAGCCACTGCCCTATCTTCTGCTGTGGAACATCAGGTTTTGACCGTAATATTTTTTCCAACGCTTTACTCACACGCGTGGCTGAGAAATCATGTTCCTCGCAAAGAAATTCTTTTACTTTCCCTTCATCCGGATTTGCCCATTTTAGTTCATAACCCCTATTTACGTCAGGATGCAAGAAGATATCACGAACGAGTGCGTAATCCTCGATTCCACCTTTTTTCCCTATCTCGGGTTGTGCCATTAGTTTTTCGATATCGTGGTGTTTTTTTATCAGTTTTAGTGCCGTTTTAACGCCTATTCCTTTTATACCGGGATTAAAGTCAGACCCCACTAAAATTGCGATGTCTACAAGCTGTTCACGGGTTATCGCGTGTTTTTCTTCGAGTTTTTTTAATTCGATGACCTCAAGCTTTGCCTTTTTCCTCGAAGCAGTGAGGTTTCTTATCATAGCGGGAGCGCCAAAAAGAAGCGAATCGTAATCCTGCGACGAAACGAGCTCGGCATCGCCTTTCTGAGCCATATACGCTGCTTGTGCTTCCCCTTCCGAAGGCGCCTGCAAACACGGAATTCCCAAATACGCTAAAAGCGTCTTTGCATCTTCTACTATCGCTTTATCCACCCTTGACGATGCTTGAGCGTACTTAAAAGCTTCTTCGGGGAACAACACCTTCGCTTCTTCCCACTTCCGCATTGCTTGGGCTCGCCGTTCCGACCGGTTTTTGCGTTCCTTCGCTTTTAGCTCTGGTGGTTTTCCATCAAAAACGAATACGAACTTTATTTCCTTCTCCATTAAAGTGGCTGTGCGATATATTAACCCGGAAAGATGCGAAGTCGTTCTACCGGAGGAATCTTTCAGTGGCGTTCCATCTGGCTGGCGGATGGTACTTAAGAATTGGTAAAGCGTGATATATGCATCTACCGCGACGATTTTGCCAGAGAGCGCATCTAAACTGGTCTCTTTGGGCTCTAATATTTCACCAATCTTTGACCCCATTTTTTTTCTTTTCTAACCACAGATTACACAGATTTTCACGAGAAAGTTTTCTTTAATTTTAAATAGATATAATAGGTTAACATGGAAAGAAATAAAATAATGTTATATTAACAGAAAAGGGAGAAAAAATGAGCGTCGTTGAAGTCCTGATAGAAGGAGGAAAAGCAAGCCCGGGACCGCCTTTGGGACCTGCTCTGGGTCCGCTTGGAGTAAACATAAAGGAAGTGGTGGGCAGTATGAACGAGCTTACGAAGGACTATGCAGGAATGGAAGTCCCGGTGAAGATAACCGTTGATGGTGGAAAAGTAGACATAAGTGTGGGCACACCGCCGACATCTGCATTGATAAAGAAGGAGTTAGGGATTGAGAAGGCAAAAACGGAGTCTGCAACTGATTATGCCGGTGATATATCCATGGAACAAATAAAGGAAATAGCGAAGAAGAAGAAAGGAGAAATGCTGGCGGCATCGTTGAAAGGGGCTGTTAAAGAGGTAATAGGCACTTGTGTTTCAATGCGTGTGAAGGTGGAAGGCAAAGATGCAAAGGAAATGCAGGGGGATATAGAAGAAGGGAAAGTTGAGATAGAAAACCAGGAGAAAGGTTTTATTTAATTCGGGTTTGTTTGGTAAATATGGAAGCTGAAGAGATAGTAGAAACAGTGGAAAAGGTATTGAAGTCGAAAGAGCGGGGATTCGTTGAAAGCGTAGACCTCTGCATAAATTTGAAGGGGGTAGACCTGAAACAGCCGAAGAGCAGGATAAGCGTAGACGTGACGCTACCAAAGAAGTTCAAGAAGCCGAAGATAGGTGTTTTTGGTAGCGGTGAGATAGCATTAAAAGCGAAAGAGGCAGGTGCCGGCGTAATAGACCCCGAAGAGTTAAAGTCAATGGATAAGAAAAAAGCACGAGAGCTGGTGAATGAATACGATTATTTCCTTGCTGATGTCTCGCTTATGGCGCTTATAGGTAAGAGCCTGGGCACTATTTTAGGTCCAAAGGGCAAGATGCCCGACCCTATCCCCCCGGGGGCAGACCCGGTGCAGTTATTGTCGAGATTGGAGAAAATCGCCCGAGTGAAGTCAAAAACCACAACGCTATGGGTGAATATAGGCCGTAAGGACATGGATGCGAAGGACATAGCGGAGAATGGCGCAGCGGTGATAAAAGCGATAGAATCGCGTTTGGAGCGAGGGTGGCAGAACATAGGTTCAATCTACATGAAGACAACGATGGGGAATGCGGTGAAACTTGTTTAGCGGTTTAGAGGGTTGGCGGGTCAGATAATCGGGGAGAATACTAATGTTTTATATACTATGATAGATTAGGATATAGCAATGGTGACACACATCATCGTCATGGATTGCGCGGACGATACCGAGAAGAAGCGGGTGCGTTACGTAATAGACAAGTGGGAACAGGAAAGAAAGGGGAAGGTATCGGAGGTAAAAGCGATAGTTGTAAAGGCGGATTTAGATAACATAAGCGACTTTCTTGACGAGTTGTATTCCAAGATAAGCGCGGGAAGGGTAGAGATATACAAAGCGGAGATAGAGAAGTTAGAACCGGAGAAGAGGATAGAAAGTTTAAAAGTGGTGTTTAAAGATAATATAAAGTCGGTGGAGAAGTTGATTAGTTTCATTTTTAGCAAGAAGAATTCTACTCTCCGGGAACACAGGTATCTCAGCGACAGTTTTTCTGAGATGGAATATGTGGTGTACATGAGGAGAGGGAAAGGGGGGGTCGGTGTAAAAGTAGTTTTAAGAGAAGATTCAGGAGGGGGAGAAACAACGGCGGATATTCGGTTAGAAGGGATAGAAGAAGCGGCAAAGTCGTTGAAAGAGCAATTGTTAGGGGATTTTTCTTATTTTGATGTGTCAATATCCGAAAAGACAAAAGTATAAAAATTGAAAGTTTTATATACCGTGAGATATAATACAATAGCATGGGTATGAGGGAGGGATGAAGATGGGGATGGGGATTGAGGATTTGGAAAGGTTGAATAAGTTGCCGAAGACGATAGCGAGCCCGGAGATGGATTTGGAGAAGTTGAAAGGGACAGAAGAGTATATCAGAAGGCAGTGGTGGGACGAAATAAGAAGAGTTGAGGGGGAATATCTCACCAAATTCGTTCCAGAGGGTGCGACAAACGGATTTCTGGAAGCGAACGTTGTAATGTCAAAGTTGAAGTTAGTGGTATCGTTTTTGGATAACGGTGAGCGAAGCCCGGAGCATGGGTTTAAAGACGACCAGATGGACTTTGTCAGGAGTTTTGACGCGTTTACGGTCTATGATATTCTATCGGAAACTGAAATTGCGGAGTATGTAAGAAGAGGGAGAGAAGACGAGCGAGGCATTGTAAGACTTGCAAAGGATGCTGCGCTCAAGGGATATGACCAGATGGACGAGATAATAGGGAGTAAAATTCGAGGCGATTTGGCGCTTGCGTTCAAGCGAGTTTACAGCGATAGGCTAAAGAAGATGGAGCTTGCAGCAACGGAATATATCAGAAAATACGGTATTGGACCTGTTGGTGTTTGGGGAGACATCGAAGGAGCAATAGCAAAATCGGTGGAAGAAAGAAAGGAGATAATAGAAGGCATCAATCAAAGCCTTTCCGAGTTAGAGACGAGCTTAAAAGGTGGAGAAGAAGCGGTAAAAGAAGGGGGAATGCGGTTGGAAGGAATACTGAGAAGTTTAGAGCGAGAAGTAGTGGAAAAAGGAAAGGGAAAGGAGGCTTTGAATTCCAGGCTCATAGAATTTGAGGGCGATAAAAGAGAAGTCTGGGGGAGATACGAGAAGCTTAAAAACGCGTGGAATGAGAGTATAGCATCAATCGAGAGAAGGAAAAAGACGTTGGATGCAAGAGAGTTAGAGCTGAAGGAAGCTGAGGAAAGACAACGGGCGGAATTGAAAGATACGGCACGCCAAGCGTTTGAGGACGAATTGAGGAATATTAATACGCTGAGAGAAGAACTGGAGAAGAAGGAAGCGGAATTAAAAGGCGAAAGAGAGGAATTGGAATACGAGAAGGGAGAAGTAGAAGAGCGATTGGGAAAACTCAAGGCGATTTTAGAAGGCGGCGAGGTGAAGCGATTTGTAACGAGGGACGTTGCGATGATTCATGAGCTAAACTACGTCAGCAGGTTTGACGTTAAGATGATTGGAGTTCCAAGAACGATATACGACCCGATAGAGAAAAAAGAGTGGAAAATACGCTCCAGGAGCCGTCACCATAGGTTTAACGACGTGGATATTATACTGACGAGCCTGAAAATGAATTACGAAGAAGCGATGAGAAAGTTGCCTTTGAATCTGCGGTCACGATACGTAGTTGCGGAGAAGAAGTATAAGCTTTTTGGGAAGGAAGAGACGAAGGTAATAATAGAAGCAGCGGTGTTGGGGCATTTGTTGGATTATGCTGAGAACGGATTTGATACGAGGAGTGTGACGTTGTCAGAATTGTTGTCCGTATTGACGAGGTATATTGACAACGCGGAACTTGGGAATTATTTCCACATGCTGGGGATTGCATCGGTTACGGGTTTCGATAAAAGAGTGTTTGAGCATATTAATTCAGAGGATTTTCATAAGAATTTCGTTAGCAGGTATGTTTCGCTGTGCTTAGTGGATTTAGAGACTGGAGAGGTGTTTTATAACGAATCGGATGAACGGATAAAGGCGTATATTGATTTGTTCAAGCCGGTGTTCGATGAGGAGAAAGTGAGAGCGATAAAGGATTACGTGGTTGGGAGGTTGGAACTCAAGGATTTTGCCGTGCTTGACCGCGTGGTGGAGGAAGCGACAGATGGAGGCGAAGAAGGTAAGAGGCTTACAAAGAAGGTGTTTTATGATATCGAGAAGGAAGGAATGGGAAGAGTGAAGTATGAAAAGGAGTTTGGAGTTGTTGTTGAGAAATGAAAAAACAGAAAATAAATTAGGGACGCAGATTAACGCAGATGATAAGAATCAACACGGTTAAACTAAAATAAATCTGCGTAAATCCATGTAAATCTGCGTCCTAAATACGGGAAAAAAAGGGGTGATCCCGCATTCCGCACTCTAACATTTCAAAACCACCATTTTCCGATTTTCGGAAAGCTATG
>CAZXYJ010000033.1:0-10581 GCA_964644925.1 uncultured Halobacteria archaeon
AAATGTTATATATGGTTAAGCATAATCTAAAAAGTGGTGTGTTAAAATGTCCTATATTTATGTGGAAAATAACCAGTAACAATCCTGTTTTAGGGTTCTATTTGTGTTTTTATCCCTTATTAACACCTATTTCTTGTGTTAATCTCGTGAAATCTCGTGGTTCATTATTTACTATTTATTATTTGAATGACTATTATGTAAGCTATGCTTTATCAGTTGCGAATTTATAATTACACTAAACCTTATTTTATTTTCTTTATGAGTAACTTATATCCAAAGGGAAGGAAAACATGGTGAAGAAAGAAAAAGAGATGGAACGAAAGAAAGAGCATGTGAAAAAGCTTGTAGAAGGGGCGGCTATGGGTTTAGGTTTTTTCGTTATGTTCGGTTCACTAGCATATCGAGAAGAGTTAGGCGCCGTTATGGACGTCGTTCTTGGCCCTCTTGCTGACATTATGGGGCGCGATAATTTTTTAATCACCGTTCTCGTCCTGTCGATTGTTACTGGTATCTATACTTCGATAGTACAGAAATACACGATGAACTGGGAGCTGATGGCGAAGTCAAAGGAGTTCTCAAAACAGATAAGGGAGCTTAATAAGGAATACATGGCAGTGAAAAAGGAGGATAACAAGCATAAGATAAAGAAAATAGAAAAGAAGAGGGCGGAGGTGATGCGAAAGCAAACGCAATTTTCCGGTGAGATGATGAAGCAGCAAATGAAGCCCATGATTTACATTATGGTTATTACGCTTCCTATATTCTTCTGGATGTGGGAATATGCAAGTGCAAACCTATCCGGAATCGGGGTGATATTCCCGTTGATAGGGGAGAAGCAACTTTTGGACTTTTTTATCACGCGTATGCGAATGCCTTACTGGTTGCTCTGGTATATCGCATGTTCGATACCCATGACGCAGGTGATAAGAAAAACGCTGGGCATAAGGAGCGGGATGTAGAAATGAAAAAGAAAGTTGAAGAGATTATGACAAAAGAAGTGATTACGGCAAAGGAGAACGATTCGTTACTGGACGTTGCGGCTGTATTAAAAGAGAATAAAATAGCAGGAGTTCCGGTTCTCAATGAGCGAGAGGAAGTAGTTGGAGTGATCAGTGAAGCGGATGTTTTAAAGCTCCTGGAGAATTTCCACTGGTACACTTCCATCTTTACGGCTCATGACCTTATGAATATATTTGGCGAGAACTTACACGATGTACAGCAAGACATCGAAAAAGCGAGCAAGATGAAAGTGAAGGACGTGATGTCAAAGAAACCCGAAACCGTACCGCCAGATACGTTAATTGACGATGCAGCACAGATTATGCACTCAACGGGGTTTAATAGATTACCCGTTGTGGATGAAAATGATAAGTTGGTTGGAATAGTTGCCAGAGCAGACATAATCTCATCACTGTATGAATCATAATATGGAGAAGAGGGCAATGCAGACAAAAACAAACGTTAAAGTTAAAGAACTGATGACAACAGATGTTATAGCATTCAAGCCCGGCGAAAAGATTCCTCACGTAGTTAAAGCGTTTAGAACGAATAGAATCAGCGGGGCGCCGGTGATTGATGACCAGAGAAAGGTAATCGGTATAATCAGTGAAGCAGACATCATGAAATTGACTGCGACGGTTCCCTTTCCTGATATAGACCCACTTAATCCTTTCCCGGTGTTCTCTCTATCCAGCTACATGAAGAAGGTAAAGAAAATCCCGGATGAAATCGAAACGCTGTTTGAAGGATATGTGAAGGATGTGATGACAAAAAAACCGGTAACGATTTCACCCGGTGACTCTATTTCCGATGCTGCTCGGCTAATGCATAAGAACGATTTTAAGAGGATTCCCGTGGTAGATGAAGAAGGTAAATTGGTAGGGGTAATAGCAAGAGGGGATGTTATTGGCGTTTTTGCAGAATATAGTCATTCCAAAAAGTAACTAACCACAAGATTACACAGATTTCCACGAGATTATTTATTAATTTACCAAAGAAAACATTTTTTTGTTTTTTTTTCTTTTAGCACAGGTTTTCTTTTTTTAGAAAAAAAAGAAAAAGTGTTGTGTTAATCTTGTGAAATCTCGTGGTTTTTTTACCTTAGTTTTACAGGAGATAAGGACCTACTAACGTGAAAACGATGGCAGAGGCGACAAAAAGTGCGATTGTTGCGGTAATTGCCTTTGAAATTCTTTCTTTCTTCTTTTCGTCCTTTATACCTATCCTCAGCACGGGATTTAGCATCTCTCGAAATACATAGCCGCCGTCAAGAGGAATAGCCGGCAGGCAGTTGAACAGTCCAACGTAAAAATTTATCCAGCCTGTCCAGAACAGCGCATCGGCGATGAAAAAAACACCTGGGCCCAGAAACGATACCGCACCTGCGGGTTCATATAAATGCGATAGAAGCGGATTAAAGCTGCTGAAACCCGCGGGAAAAGGTAAAAAAGGCAACATTGTCAGCCATAACCAGCCCTTTGTTGAAAGAGACGTAAGAGAAGAAGGAATGCCCCGCAGGTATTCCAGGTACCCTTTTGTAGGAAACTCACCTACACACATTCCTAAAGGATTATTTTGAGCAAGGAAAACGCCCAATAAGCCTTTATCGTTATCCTCCGATGTTCCTAACTCCACCAGAAAGTTTTTTTCTTTTGTTCGTACTTCTACCTGTTGCCCGGGCACCGTACGGCGCATAAAACCCTGAAAATCTACATATCCACTTATATTCATACCGTCCATTTTTATTATGCTCATTCCTGCTTCTATGCCCGCGTTATCGGCAGGAAAGCCTTCCATAACTTTTACTACCCTCACTCCTTCGCTTTCGTAACCCCCTTTTACTATAACTTCTGTTTCCTTACCCCTTTTATCCAGCACACCGAAATTAATCCCTTTCCTTTCTTCTATTGCTTTGTTCATCACCTCTACGGACCCATTTGTGACCATTGACCCGTCAACCCATGTGATGAACATCCCGGATTTCAGCCCCGCTTTCTCCGCGGTGCTACCTGCCACAACGTCGTGAACAAAAAGCGCCTTATCGCTAACGGGCTGAATAGCGAACAACAGAGAAAAGAAAAGCGCAAATGCAATTAATGCAACAACGAAATTGCTCGTCACACCAGCAGAAAGTATGCGGGTTCTTTCACGTGCAGTTGCTACTTTCTTCTTCTTTTCTTGCTCTTGCTCGGGCTCTCGGTCTTTAACTGCCCTTTCCCCGTTTTCTTTTTCACCAAATAGCTGTTCGCTGTCCGGCTCGGCGAATGCCCCTATCGGTATTAATGCGACCAAAAGCCCCATGGACTTCACTTTTATCTTCTCTGCGGTGCTCAGAACCGCGTGAGAAAGCTCATGCACTACTAAAGCAATGACAAAACCAAGCCATGCGCACAGAGGTATGAACTCATTCAATCCGGGTATAAGCAGCAAGTTCCTCGGTGCGTGTAAGTCCGTTGGCTCGGGGTGCACCATAAACGTTGCATAAGCGCCAAGTAATACGAGAACGAACATAAAAGTCATGGCTATAAACACCATAATAGTGCCAATGTCGGCGTAAGTCCTCCAAAATGTTTTCCTCCGTGCTCCTTGTGACAATACCTCCAATAATTTCTGCCCCCTTGTCGTCCTTATCATTAGAATAGGTCCGAATGCGGAGATATTATATCGCTGCAAAATGCCTCTTCTGTTAAGAACCGACACAATAAACCAGTAAATCAAGAATACGTACAGTGTCAGCGTTAGATAGTGCGAATCCATTTTTGCCTCCGTGATATAATTTAGAAGATAGGATGTATAGTATATATTAAATCTTTTCTTTTGGAAAAATAAAAGCGTTTTCGGGAATCTTAAAATTTTTTCGTGCTTCTTGCAGACACCTCTCCTACAAATTTGATTTCTATGTCACTCGGAAAACTTTTTAAAATCATCTAAGAACTCCTTTTCCTTCTCAGAAGTATATGCTTTCAATATACTTCTAACTGGTGGAAGAAAGTAGGTTACAACAGGTATTGTTAGAGCGCCGAGAGCTGCGTAAATCATTTTTAAACAAATGCTGGCTACCAAAGAGGGAAGAAAACAAACAAAGCCAACAAAACAGAGAATGAGTAAACTATCAGTAATAATAACAATTGCACGGCTATCTACTGCCGCTTTAGTAAAAAGCCATTTCTTGTCTTTTTCTCGCTCTTGTCTATGTTTATAAAGTGTAGATTCCCACATTCGATCTTCTTGCTCATATTGCATCATTATATAAGCACCTTTTCTTAATACTTCTTCCATTTGTGTTTGAATTAAATACGCACAGGAAAGTATTATCGGCAGAGGAGTTAAAAATACAAAAGGTACTTCTGAGCTGAATCCCTATCCCAAAAGTGCACTTGTCGCTGCTACCATGAAAGCGAGAATTTCGGGTATGTGCTTTAAGTGCATATCAATGCCGGAACGCAGCGATTTATACTCTTCGACTTTAATCTCAATCTGAGACATTTACAACCTCCTTTTCATTTTACTGAAGAAAAGCTCTATCCTATGGATCCTTATGTACATATACTTCATTATTAATTAATCGCACTGCAAAACAGTGTAATCTATCCCTATAATTACCCGAATATTTATCAAAAAATGTGTTATCTGAGTCAATATTTAGAAATATACCAAGGGGGTAAGATAGCTTCTCAAACATTAAGTCCAGCTTATCGAAATCTTCCTTTGCTTTTCCTTCAGAAGCTCTTAGCTTGAGCTGAATTATAATAAAATTTCCAACTCGGCGACTTGAGTGTATTCTTCTATCATAAGGGATATGTATAATAATGTCTGGTCTTATAGAGATTCCATGTTTACCTAAAGTTTTTTGATACTCTTGTTCCACAATTGGATTGCCGAGGAAAATTTGTTTAAAATCAACTCTTTTATTTAATTCTGCAAGAAGCTGTCCCTGATACCCCCTTTCTGTTGAAAAATACCGCTTATGAACAATTGCCAGTATTGAATCCCGAAGTAGTGTTAGGAATGACACTTTGTTCATTGTGTTTAGCCCCCTTTCAGTTTTTCGTTTGACTTCATTATATCTAAACCAGGGCGGATTAATAATAATCCCCCACTTCAAGCTTCCAACTGTCGAGATTTGCTGCTCCAACATCAAAGTAGTAGTCGCCGTTTCCTTTGTATATGTGTTGTGTATCACTACAAGGAGTGTCATAACAGCTCCAATCAGAAACGTATCTAGCAGTTTCGCCTCTTGGATATACAAACGTGTAAAAAATTCCATACTCAGGATCGCCTTTTACTGTATATTTTACCCGCCATTCGTCCCCTTTTATCGTAAACGATGAAGTTGTCTTGTCATTACTACCGGAGAATGTAGTTACAGTATGCCATCTCCGAGATTCCATATACTCTTCGTAAGTTTTAAGTCGTGAAGGATCGATATGCCCTATTTTGTAAGAACATACACGCTCTTCTTTTTCTCTATCCTCCCAGTCTTCATCATCGTAATAAGTCCATTTATCGCCAATCTTGTATATGGTTACCTCTTGGTACTTATCTTTCTCACTGTCATAACTAAGTATCAGCCATGCCATATCCTTGCCTGTATCACCCGCCGACGTGTCAATAATATCTCCACGAGCATAATTTGGTTCGGGTAAGGGAGTTGGAGTTGGGCTTGGCGTAGGCGATGGAGAAGGTGTTGGACTGGGAGTTGGTGAGGGCGTTACTACTGGCGTTGGTGTAGGGCTTGGTGTTGGTGAAGGTGTCGGCGTAGATACAGGTGCTTCTTCCTCAACACATCCTACAAACATCGAAACTGCAACAATTGCAATTACAACGATTCCTATGCCAAATCTCTTATTCATTTTTTCCACCTTCTCAAACCAAAAGCCATTTATTTTTCAAACTCTTTACCCCCGGTTGAAATTAAATAAAGAGTTCTGGAATATGGTAAATTCATTATCTTTCGTTCTTCCATCAGTTCTCCAATCGCACCTAGAACAACAGCTCTGCCAAGCAATGAAACACCTTGCCCTTTTTCTAATAGAAGTCCATCTGCTGAAGATATAAAAGGAAGCGTTGTATCGTATCGCCAATAAAGAACGGTAGTTCCCTCCGGAATGGCACCAATTGGCTGTACGACAAAGAGCCCCATAGTAGAATAGACAAATCCAACAGTTAGAAAGAAAACAAGTAGTGTAATAATTAAGCCTTTTTTGCTATTCTTTTTCTTGCCCGTTTTAATATTATCCATTGTTTTTTCTTCTGAGCTATTCATTTTCTCTGCTATCTTCTCCAATCTCTTCTCAAGTTTTCTAAGTCCTTTAAGCTTGGCATTTCCTTCTCCTCAAACCAAAAGCCACCGCTAATACGCTACCAATTGTAAATACCGCTCCGAATCCTGGAGTTTTAACATCCTCTTTTGTTTGCACTTTTGGATCGTTAGGTGCGTAATCGTATTCATCAGGCACCCCATCGCCATCTGAATCTTTTTCTACTTGTGGAATTGCTTTTTCCACTTGTGGCGTTGGGCTTGGTGTTACTTCTGATGTATGAGTTTTTGTAAACGTGATTTCATGAGGCTCACCGGTAATCGCTGTGCCACGAACTGTCCTACCATCAGAACTAATTGAGTATCCTCTCAAATTTTTTACCGCGCTAATTTTCCAGCCTTCAGGAACAGTGAAGGTTACAGTACAACCATCCGATAGTCCTTTTCTACAATAAACGTGCTCATTCCTATCCTCTAAATCCCATTCTGCGAAATGTGTGCCTGTTTCAACAATATCCCCTACACTTACATCATCACGATAAGATGTCCCTGTATCGACACATTCAACTTTTATTATTCTGTATCTAGCGCCGTCAAGAAAGGTATTTTCACTTTCAACTTTCTGCTCTTCAGCATTTTCAAATTCATCCATCCATTTTCTGATTTCTTCTCTTGTACATATACCATCATCATCACCATAATCAGAGTCAATATCTTCCCGTTTCGAGTCTGCGTCTTCTCCCGTCCATTTTTGAACAAAAGTACTTTGATGTGTCATATTTGGCATTACAACCGTTTCCTCATCATATGTCCACGCTGCAGCCGTTATCTGTGGAATTACAAATAATATTCCTAAAATCAAAATTATTCCAAGTTTCTTATTCATTTTTCACCACTTTCTCTACATCTTCCACGTTTATATGCAGGTTTTTCACTTTTAGGATTTATTTCATTTTGTAAGCAGTTACCTTAATCCAAATCCTATCCAATTCTTCTTTACTTATTCCAAATTCCTTTGCTATTCTTTCTTCTATTATTTCTTCTGGTGTATCTGATTCTTCAAACAAAGCTTCCTCAAGAGCATTATATATTTCAAACTCTCTTTCAGTGGGTCTATCTGAAGTATCTGTATTTCCTACTTTATCTTTGATGTCAAGAGTATATTTATAAGATGACCTGTCATTTGTTGAAGCGATTATAGAAGTAACACCTCCCCAATCACCATTTGGACACCATTCAACTCTACCAAAAGTATAGAAACTGTCTGCATCTTCTTTTCTGTCGTAAGCAAAAACGGTGACTTCATCTATATCTGGATTTTCTGATGTTTTATCCATAACTACTTGAATCAAAGTAGCTTTAAGTTCTTCTTTCGAAATATCGGAAGGAATCACTATTCGATATGCCTTTCTAATATTCAGTGGTAAGTTTTCTATTTCGCTAGCGCTGTAAGCAGAAAGTGGTTTGTCCAACGCTTTGATGCTTATATCTTCAGTTTTGAGTATTTCATAATTTCTAACCAAAGCGGTATCATACTCAGGAACAGGTGTCGGTGTTACTACTGGTGTTGGCGTAGGCGTAGGCATGGGTGCTTCTTCTTTCTCAGCGCATCCTGAAAAAACTGCTACAACTACAATTGCCACTACAACAATACCTACGCTTATTCCAAGTTTCTTATTCATTTTTCACCTTCCCTCCTTATCTTTTATGCCTTCCCTCTATATAATATTTCTTCTGCTTACCTCATCTGATATTTTTATCAACCATCTCAATATTTTCTCTTAGGGTACCAATTTTGTTTTTAAAATCCGTTATCATATTAGTCTTCTCAGAAAAACCGCTTAACGAAACCCAACTTTCAAGTTGTAAGTATCGCTTTTCAACCTCTGAAATTTCAGGCTTTTGTTGCTGTCCCGAAAATATTTCTTCCAGCGGGTTTACATATCCTTTTACTCGTTCTAATATTGATTCCTCATTCCTCTCACGAACGGAGTCATAAATCCGTTTTTGAATATACCTTTCCGTGAGGTATTTAAATGCTTGTCTATCTTTTTCTAAGGTTGTGTCATTTTCTACATAGCTTTGGAAGCATTTAGCCGCCACCTCTAAGCAAATTCCTGCACCTTTTGACATTTCCTGCGATAATTCTTTAAAACATTCCGTTATTTTTTCATGGTGATATTCATGTGCTATCAGTAGTGATTCGTAATTACTGTCATTTCTCAACTCTTTAGCATTTTTTAAGATATTTCCAATAGCTCGAAAGTATTTATCTGAATCGTGGAAGTTCAGCTCTTCTCTGTAATAGTCCGAAAGTTCATCTAATGTAAATCTGGCTCGATGACCAACATGATTATAATGCCTAAGACCAACACGATCAAATTGGTTGAGCCAATCTGGTGTGACAGCTTGTTGTTGCTCCGGAGCACCTCTTCGGCTCATCCCACTAAATAAATCGCTAATCGTCGCATGCCTTGTCGGGTAGTCGCCAACAGCGGAAAAAACAATCATCCTTGTGCTGTGCACGATTGAATAATAACTTGCAGTAACGGACCAGTTTAATTTATTGTCATCTCTCAAATCGAGCCCAACTGCAAAGTCTGACGCTGCTGATATAAAGAGGCATAGCGTGACATAAAACTTCTGTGCAATTTTCTCTGGGCTTTGAGTCTTCTCTGTACTTTGGGCCCAATACTGGTTTGATGAAAAATTGCCAAATGGGTGCATAGTATTTTCACTTCCTTATTGAGTAACATGAGCTCCGAATATAAAACTTCTGTTTTATTTCGGAATATAAAAAGGTATCTTTTACTTAAAACTCTTTGAAAGATAAGAATAAATTTCTTTTGCTCAAACTTTCTTTACACTTTCTTTTAGAAAAAGAACCCGTGCTAAAACCCTTTTTCTAAAGAAAAAGGCTTACGCAGCAAACGTTTTAAAAAAGTTTTATCAAAATCGCTCCGTGAAAAACAATATTTCTTTGGTAAAGCTTTCTTTTTTAAAGAAAAGGTTTATGATTATCGGAATAGACGACACCGATTCGAGAAAAGGAATGTGCACCACATATCTGTGTGCGGTTTTAGTTGACGACCTGAAGAAATATGGCGAAGTCTCGACACCGAGATTGGTGAGGCTCAATCCATGCATACCATTTAAAACAAGAGGCAACGGTGCAGTATCGTTTGAAATAAAGACAAACGCCGAACGGGAGGCAGAAATAAAAGAAATTATCAGAACGCAAGTAAGTGAGCTATCGGAATTGAGAGAAGAGGGAACAAACCCGGGTGTGGTTTTTATTGATAGCAACGTTTTAAAACAAAACCGTGAAGAAAGAAGAGGCATATTGAAGCGTTTTTACGAAAATGCGGTAAGAGAAGTGCTGACCATAGATGATGCCTATGGACTCATTTCTGAATTGCATTTTGATTATTTCGGGTTAAAGAATAAACGAGGACTAATAGGCGCTTTAGCCGCTGCTTCGTTATTGGTATTACAAAGGAATTATAGGGAGCCGGATTATTATGATTTCACCTACGAGCTGATAGCATATCGGCAAAAAGAAAGATGGGGTACGCCAAGGATTATAGATGAAACGAGCGTATGGAAAGCAGATGCAGCTACTTATCCTTTGATCTGGGATACAGTGGACGTGGCGAACGGGAAAATAGTTTTTGCTCCTCATTCTCCCTGTCCGGTACTTTTTGGGATACGTGGCGATAGCATAGATGCTATCTACAAAACATATAAACTCATACATACGGAACCAGAAGAGCGGAAAATGCTGTTCGTGACAAATCAGGGCACGGATTTTCATTTGATAAGAAAGTTAGAGACAGAAAAGGAAAAGTTACGAGATTACCACTCTTATATCTTGGATGGTGTGGTTGGTTCCAACCCCCGCACCGTAGAAGGGGGTCACGTTGTGTTCCCTATATCTCTATCTGAAGAGACTTTGGATGGTATCGAATGTATCGCATACGAGCCGACAAAGGGATTTCGAGACATTATAAGGGAGCTGCGAGCTGGTGATGCGATTACGGTGTTCGGGTCACTAAAGAAAAAGACATTAAATCTTGAGAAGATAGAAGTAAGGGAATTGAATTTGGTGATGGAGAAGAACCCAAGATGTGAAAAGTGTGGGAAAACGATGAAATCCGCAGGACGATTACAAGGATACCGATGTAAACACTGTGGAACTCATCGTGCGGATAAAGCCAAGGAGGTTATTGAGAGGGGATTAGAAGTAGGTTTATATGAAGCGCCACCTGTTGCAAGGAGACATATCTCAAAACCTTTGATTCGTATGCAGATGCGGATGGAGG
>CAZXYJ010000034.1:0-10560 GCA_964644925.1 uncultured Halobacteria archaeon
GGCGGTGCGGGTTGTTGACAAGAGGGATGAGATGTATATCTAAAAATCCAGTGATATATCACCGCGGAGAGCGCCGAGGATAGCGGTTTAGCGGTTTGGCGTTTTAGCTAACGAGCTGAACCGCTAATAAACCAAACCTCTAATTCCGTGTGCTATGCGGTGAAATTGGCAACATCCACTTTTTAACGGGTCACAATCTACAATATACCTATTTTTATTTTAAACATTATTAATAAAATTTGTGAATAATTTATAAAAAATTTAGCTATTACGAAGGGTTTTTAAGTAATAATTAGGATATTGCTACATAAATAAAGCAAAAATAAATAATGGTAATGAACTGCGCATATTAGAGCGAGGGATTGCTTTGTGAAATAAAGAGGGGGTGAATGGGGAAAAATGGAAATAGAGGAAGGAAAAGAAAAAGTGGATGAAATCGTGAACACGGAGCAACTATACCGACCCATAGAAGACGTGATGGGCGAGCTTAGGACTGGCAGCCGCAGTGTAACGCCGGAAATAAATGATTTGCTATCGGGATGCGCTACGAAATTAGAAGAACTGACCAGCAGTATTGATGGGGGAAACGGAAGTGATGACATTCACGATAGAGTGGTGAAAATTAAAATAGCTAATCCTTCTGTGCACGTAGAAAATTATAATGGTCCGATACACGTTCTAAAATCTCTGTGGGAAAAGGGTAATGGCTTCAGTCTTAATTTGCGCTTTGATTTTGACTCTTTTAGCGATTTACAGAATTTTATCGATTATTCTACTGAGTTAAGCGAAAAAGTTCATGCACTAAACGAACCTTTTTTGAGAGAGGAATACACAGCAAATTTGGACATTGCGTTCTCAAACGCTGTAATCGTTAAAAAGGAATAGATATAAATTGCTCAGAATCTCGTGGATTTCGAGCATTTGATTGCAAAATGCAGAATGCACGTTAAAAAATGAAATATTGACACAGATTAACCATGCCGTCAAGATAGGCTCGGATTTTTTCAGCATAAGCAAACCGCCCCCATATCTGCCTCTAAACCTAAAATGGATTGTAATGTATAGACCAATTCATTGGATGATCCAGTCGTCTCTAAAGCGTGTATAAAATCTTCCAGAATACCCATCCGTTTTTCATCAGCAATTTGTATTTCGGGACCTTTTCTTGTTTCGCGATATTCTTTTCGGAGTTTTGGAAGGTCATTTACAAAAGGACTCAAAGAATAACCAAGATAAAGCAAGTAATCCACGGCTATGTGCACCCACCGCTGTTGAAGCATCTTCATGCCGTTGTCTCCACTTTCTGCGTTGCGCAGCGCTCTTAACCGGCGAGTAAGCCGGTGTTTAACCATCGCGTGCTTCAAACGCTTGTGATACCCGGTTACCAGGTCTTTTTCCAGGTTTCTAATGAAATGCACCTGGCATATCTGTTGGGGACGGTTTGGAAAGATATTTGAGGCGCATAGCGCGAGACCTTTTGCCATATCCCGGACTATAACAAGCGGTGAGCCGTAGGTCTTTTTGAGCTTTGATAGGATTGGTTTTACATGTTCCTCGGCTTCCGAAGGGATTAAATCCGTGTCGAGCACTATGTCGTCGAGTCCTTCCTGTAATACAAACTCAACTTTTCCAACCCCATAATGACGCCATAGGAACAAATGGTAGAATCTTTTGGCTGCCCCTTCTGTTACCACTGTGGGCACTGTGAAGGCGGTAAAAAAGCGATAGAGGGCATCGTGGACAAGAACGATGTGGTGTTCTGCCCGATAGACATAAACAGCCACAATGCGTGCCTGCTGGTTAAAAGGGCATGTAAAATGCGTGATAAACCCTGCTTTTTCCTTCGCAGTTCCGGCGTGAGTGCGCTTAAAAAGGGATTGGTGAATTTCGCTGCGGGGGTCAATGGGGAAAGGGCGTAGGGCGCAACACAAATACTAATTTTATTAGTTTTTTTTTTAGCAAAACCGAAGCTTTTTAGGGCAGGTTTTTGTATTCCTAACTTTTAAATAGAGATGGGAAATAAAAAAATGGAGCTATTAAGCGATATGAAACCGGATAGAAAAGCGGTTCCCCTCACAACGCTGTTCCCGGGTGAACGGGCGAAAATCATTTCGTTAGGTCATGGCGCTGGGATACAACGTCATCTCAGGACTATGGGACTCATGGAAGGAAAAATCGTTACAATAATAGCGGCGCAACCTGCGAGAGGACCTTTCGTCATAGACGTTGAAGGAACGCAGATAGCAATTGGGAGAGGTATGGTACGGCGCATTTTAATCCAAAAAATATGAAAAAGATATCGTTAATGGGGTGCCCAAACGTTGGTAAGAGTGTTGTTTTTTCCCGCCTGACTGGTGTGAACGTGATTTCGTCGAATTATCCCGGGACGACAGTTGATTTTACAAAGGGGAATACGCGCATTGGAGGAGAAAAGTTCGGGTTAATTGACGTTCCCGGTACTTATTCCTTAGAACCAACTTCAAAAGCTGAGGAAGTGGCTCTGTACATGCTTCAAGAAGGGGATATAGTAATAGATGTCGTGGATGCAACGCATCTGGAACGGAATCTTTACTTGACACTGGAAATCATGGGTAGGAAAAACCCCACTATCGTTGCTTTGAACTTATGGGATGAGGCAAAGCACCTTGGCATTGATATAGACATGGAAAAATTGGAAAAGTTGCTTGATGTGCCTGTTGTTCCAACTTGTGCAATAACCGGGGAGGGAATAAAGGAACTCGCAGCTAAGGTGGGTGATGCAAAGCCATCCAAAACCATCGAGCCGATGTCTGAAGGGGAAAGGTGGTTGAAAATAGGAGAAATCATCAAGGAAGTTCAGGTAGTGCATCACCGCCATCACACCATCTGGGAGCGTATAGCGGATACCACGGTGAAGCCAGTAACTGGCATCCCCATTGCGATACTCACGATACTCCTGACGTTTCTATTCATAATCGTGATAGGCAACTGGATAATTGAACGTCTGATGGACCCAATTTTCTATAATTACTATGGACCGTGGATTGTAGGTGCGGTAAATTCATTCTCGCCTGAAGGGCTGCTACACGATATATTGATAGGAAAATCCACCGTTGAATCTCTGGATTTCATGCAATCTTTCGGGCTTCTAACGACTGGATTATACGTCCCTTTCGACATGGTTCTGCCATTTGTAATCACATTTTATTTCATGCTCAGCCTGCTCGAAGATGTGGGATATTTGCCACGACTCGCCGTTCTCGTGGATACCGGCTTGCACAAATTAGGATTGCACGGCTCGGCGATCGTGCCAACGATATTAGGCTTTGGTTGCAACGTTCCAGGTGCGTTAGCAACGCGCATAATGGAAACGGAAAAGCAGCGGTTCATAGCTGCAACGCTCATGGCAATAGCGGTTCCTTGTATGGCGCAATCTGCAATGATATTTGGAATTTTGGGTAGATATGGAATGAAATGGATAATCATCGTCTATTGCACCTTGTTAGTGCTCTATATTCTTTTAGGCTTATTGTTGAAAAAAATCGTCAAGGGCGAGAGTCCTGAGTTGTTACTGGAAGTCCCTCCATACCGTAAACCAGACCCCTTAACTTTACTAAAAAAGACCTGGACCAAGGCGTATGGATTTCTCGCTGAAGCAGTTCCATTCGTTATATTAGGCGTTTTCATCGTGAACCTGCTGTATGTATTCGGAGTAATCGACGTTCTTTCAATGGTCTTCTCTCCAGTTCTCACGACTCTGCTTGGTTTGCCAGAAGAATCGATTGTCGCGTTGATAATGGGATTCCTTAGGAAA
Organism: uncultured Halobacteria archaeon; assembly: GCA_964644925.1. Taxonomy (GTDB): domain Archaea; phylum Halobacteriota; class Syntropharchaeia; order Alkanophagales; family Methanospirareceae; genus QEXZ01. The sequence continues at coordinate 3,794 of CAZXYJ010000034.1, forward strand.
GATATAGCGATTGGCATGTTATTGCCCTTGGATATGAGTCCACAACAATTGACGATTTCCTGCGTAATATTAGCCACGTATTTCCCTTGTATTGCTACGTTCGTTGTTTTGCTCCGAGAGTTGGGCATCAGGAATATGCTCAAAGCGGCAGGATTGATGATTGTCATTTCATTGACGGTTGGAATAATCATGAGATTGATATTGATTGGAATCTGAAGATTTTCACCTCTTTTCTTGAGGGCCCTATTTGAATTCTCAGACAGCACCGAAGGGAGAGAGCGGAATTTATCGGTTTTTTCTCCAAAACCTAACTTTATTAGGTTTCTTCAGCAAAACCGAAGCTTTTTAGGGCAGGATTTTTATGTTCCTAACTCCTAAATAGAGATGGTGAATAAAAAATGAAACTATTAAGCGAAGTCGGACCTGAGGTAAAAGTAGCGGTAAAGAAAATAGACGGGGGTTTGGAAGTCAAGGGGCATCTGGAGGAATTGGGCTTTGCAGAAGGAACTGAGCTTACGGTGGTAGCCACTGAACCCGTGCACATGCACGTAGGACCCATTTCACTGAAAGTAGCAGGAAGAGAAGCAGTCGTAGCTCGCGGATGGGCGGATAAGGTGTATGTGGATAAAGAAGGCGAAACAATTCCTCTTTTAAGACTTGAGGCCGGAGAAAAGGGAACGGTAAAAACAATTGAAGGAGGAAAAGTCTTTGAAGATAATTTCGCTGAACTTGGCATAGAAAAAGGAGGCGAAGTTGAGTTCCTACGCCATCTCCCTGACGACACTTTGGTGTCCAAAATAGACGACAAGGAGATAAGTATGGGCGAAGGTCAAGCATCGAAGGTGCTGGTAGAACGGGAAGGGAAAAACATCCAGATTAATTATCTCGGGGAAGGCGAGAAGGCGAAGGTAAGCAAGGTATTGGGTGGAACCTCGCTTAAGGAAAAATTTGAACAAATGGGCATAGTGGAAGGCAAAGAGATAACATTGGTCAGGAAGGAGATGCCTGCACCCGTTCCAAAGAGGGGAACCTACGTGCTTGCGAAAATCGGCGAACAGTTGGTGACTATCGGGCACGGGCTTGCAGAAAAGGTTTGGGTAGAGTAAAAATAAAAATAAAACAAGATGGAAGAGAAGACTCTAAGCGGAATCACGATGGAAGAGAAGGAAAAATCCGTGAACTGTGGTGAGGGCGATATGCTAACGTTAAGCCAGTTGAAACCCGGTGAACGGGGCAGGGTCATGGTAATTGAAGGCGGTCGTGGTATTCGCCAGAAGTTGTTTCTTCGGGGTCTATTTGAAGGTAGTGTTGTTCGCGTGATTTCATGCTCTGGACCCGTTACCGTAGAGGTAGATAGGAACACGGTGTCCATAGGTCGCGGGATGGCGCAAAAAATTATCGTGAGGAGGATGTGAAAGGAATAAAATGGAAAAGAAGTTGAGTGAAATGGATTTTGATGAAGAAGGAACGGTAAAAGAGATAGAGGAGACTTTAAGGAAGCAAGTAGCGGGTATGGGCATCCGGAAAGGTAAAAAAGTAAGAATGGCGACGAAGCAGCCCATAAAAGGACCTGTGGTGGTAGAAGTAGACAAGTCGTTTACGTCTTTGGGGTTAGGCGTAGCGGAAAAAATAGTTGTAGAGGTAGGATAAGGATAGAAAAAGGAGGTAGAAGAAGAGAAATGAAAATCTTATTGATGGGGCATCCGAATGTGGGGAAAAGCGTTTTCTTCAACCGGCTGACGGGAGCAAAAGTTATGGAGTCTAACTATCCGGGAACGACAGTGGATTTCATGAAAGGCTGGATGCGTTTGGAAGGGGGAGATGTCGAACTAATAGACGTACCAGGGACGTTTTCCCTGGAGCCGAAGGATAGAGCAGAAGAAGTAGCGGTGGAAATGCTTGATGAGAATCCAGATTCTGTCGTTGTATGCGTGCTCGACGCATCGAAAGTAGAGCGAGGTCTTTACCTGGCTCTGGAAATCATTGAACGCGGTTATCCGGTTGTAGTAGCATTAAACATGTGGGACGTTGCCGAGGACAAGAATATAAAGATAGAAGTGGAGAAACTGGAGCGGATTTTAGGCGTGCCAGTGGTGCCAACGACGGCGATAAGCGGAGAGGGATTCAAGGAGCTCGTTTCAAGGATAAAAGAAGCGGCACCTGTGAAAATAGAGAAGATTATCGAAACCGCAGGAGGTGTTGAAAGTGCCGCTGTCAGTGGATGAGCGATGGGATTTAATAGATAAGATATCGAAGCAAACGGTGGAGTTTGGTGCGCGTAAGCATACGTTGAAGGATGCAATTGCGGAACTCACCGTTAAACCGCTGACGGGAATACCGGTAGCAATTGCGGTTATATACGGTTTTTGGTCTTTTTTTGTTGATTTCGCAGGCACTCTGTTTACGGACGGCTTCATGGTCAGGATTTTCGATGAGCACTGGCTGCCGTGGCTGCAGTCAGTTTTTCCCGGTGGGTTAGGAAACCCGTTCTATGCACTCATGGTAGATGCGGGGCATATAGAAGAGGGAGTGCTTGTAGCCTCGGACAATTGCTTTGAGGCTTTTGGTGTGCTTACCAGCGGGCTGTTCGTTGTTTTTGGCGTAGTCCTGTGGGCAGTGCTGGCATTTTATCTGATGTTTGCAATATTAGAAGATGCAGGCTATTTGCCAAGACTGGCTGTTCTCGTTGATACGGTATTGCATAAAATAGGTTTGCACGGCTATGCGATTGTGCCCACTTTCCTTTCCTTAGGCTGCAATGTTCCGGGCGTAACAGCTACGAGACCACTGGAAACAAGAAAACAAAGGTTCATGATGATGACACTGTTAGCGATATTCGTTCCATGTGGTGCGCAAATAGGAATTATGCAAGATTTAGTTCCGGAGCTAATGGGCTGGATATTCTTGACTTTAGCCATAGGTTATCTGGGCTTTGGATTCATCCTTAACAAAATCGTGCCCGGGAAGTCGCCAGAGATTATAATGGATGTGCCACCTTATCAAATGCCAACGTTGAAAAACATTATGAGAAAGCTGTGGATAAGGACATCCGGTTTTCTCCTCGTTGCGGTTCCTTTCGTTCTATTAGGATGTCTAGTTGTTGGTCTTATGTACCTGACGGGAGCGATGGATTGGCTGGCGGCTGTATTTGGTCCGTTGCTAATGGTATGGTTTGGAGTGCCATCAGAAACAGTAGCGCCGCTAATAGCAGGTTTTCTGAGGAAGGACCTGGCGGTGGGAATGCTCGGCGGTCTTATGGCGCAGGGGATAATGACTACATTTCAGGTGTTCACATCCGTGATTCTGCTTTGTATCTACTTCCCATGCTTAGCGACGTTCGCACTGATGATAAAGGAAGAGAACTGGAAAGAGCTTCTCGGAAGCTTAGCTTCGCTTATAGCGATGGTCTTTGTTTACGGCGGCTTGATACATTTAGTAGGAATCATGCTGGGGGTGGCATAAACAAATGAACGAAACGGAAGAGAATTTTGGACGGATATATTTTGCAGTTTTAGGTGCAGTGGCATTGGCGTTTGGAGTTGCGGAGCTGATAGCAAGTGCGGGTGAAGGATTTACATGGGGGATTTTAGATTCCTCGGGGGCTTCAGATCCCATGTTCCTGCCGTGGAAAGCGATAATTCTTCTCTCTGCGAGCTTTTTTTACATGAGCAGCGTGAAGAATTTCGCAGAAATACATCAATTGGCGAAGGCAGTGATGGCGAGCATAATGATATGGATAGTTGCGGGAATGGCAATATGGTCGCGGATAGCGAGTTCTATCCCGGGAGAAGAGACGTGGTTTAACAGCTTAGAAGGCTTTTTAGCAAGTTATGCACCACCGTATTGCCCTGAGATGTTTTTGTTGCCGTTCTCGCTGATGATAGTGTATTATATTTTGAAGGAGGGAGAAACGGAAAAATGAGAAATGAAAAGAGCAAAGTGGAAAATTGCCATTAAAAGCAGTGGCAATTGCAGCGTTGGTTTTGCTGGCTTTGCATACGGCGGTTATTTCCGTTGATGCACACATGCCGGGAGCAAAGGCACCGCCAGCGTTCGAGTTATCGCCTATTGTGATAACGGATGATGGAGCAGAACAACCAGATTGGGTGCTTTTTGAGGGTGTAGAAGAACCAGAGGAAGAAGAGCCTGACATTGTTGGTGGTGCGATATTCTTTTCGATACGGGTGATAGGGCTTGGTTTACTGCTGGGTCTGTCTCTCAGGGGAAAAGCACGTTAAAAATCCAAAGTGGCGGGGGGGGGGTATAACACCCCTCTTTTTTCCCCTTTTTATTTTTTATCAAGAAATATCTCAGGTTAGCAATGCAAAGGAATAAAATGACTTCAACCGAGGGAATTCTATGCAGGATTGAGAAAGGCGGCACCTTAGACGAGCTTGCTACGGAGTGGGGTATGAGGAAATCCGTGCTAATGGCGAGAATCGGGTTCATGGTTCGTGCGGGTTATCTCTGTGAAATCAGTTCAGAAAAAGGTCAAGGGTGTGGGGAATGTCCAATGAGTAAAACGTGCAGTGTACCTACACCGGGGAGTGTAAAGGTGAAGATGTATATGATGACGGAGAAAGGTATAGAATGTGTTAAGGCTGCTAAAAAGGAGGAGGCGATAAAATGGGAAAGGAACTGAACTGGAGAGAGGCATGGAAAGAGATGCAAAAGCAACCGTCCTAAAATAAAAAGAACGATAGACCTATTAATACAAATAAAACCCCAGCAATTTTTGTTACTGTTTTTCTCTCTATTTTACTCGAAATAAAATCACCTAAATAGATTGTCAGGATAGATAGTAGAGTTAATGCAATCATAACACCTGTTAGAACCATTAAACCATTATATTTAGTTGCAAATAATCCGGAGGCAATTTGTGTTTTATCTCCCCATTCTGACAAAAAAATCAGGGCAAACACCGAGTAAAACGGGGTTTTTAAGATAATATTTACTTTTGGTTTTGGTTTCTTCCTTTTCACTTCTAAGAATTAAAACCCCAAAAATAATGAAAATAGCACCAGAAAGTATTTTTACTGAACTAATGGGCACGATATTCGTAATCCACTCTCCTGCTAAAATTGCAATTCCATCCACTATCAAAAAAGTCAGTATTACCCCAAATAATAAATATAGACGTTTTTTCATTTTTAAAGACAAGAGCAAAATGGATAGTTGGGTTTTATCACCTAATTCCGCTAAACCTACCACAATTAAAGGGGTCAATATATCTTGTAGCATAATTAAAATATTATTCCGGTGATAAGAAAAAAGGAAGGAGTTGTTGATCGCATCGGCAGCTTTTCCACTTTTTATTCTATGAGCCTGTAGAGGAGCTTGAAGAGGCTATAGCGGAACTTAAAAACCCAACACCTACACCAACGCCCACACCAACAGCACCGAAAGAACCGGGATTCAAGGCGGTATTCGCAATTGCAGGTATTTTGGCAATTGTATGTGCATACGTGGTGCTCAGAAGGAACAGGAACCTTTAATGCGAGCGATTCCTAAACCGCTCTGAACAAACAAGTTTTTCACCTTTTTCTTCTACCTGAAACCTGAACCTTTTGCTTTAATGAACCTCCTGTCACAGGCACTATCTAAAAATATAGTGATTTATCACCGCCGAGAGCGCAGAGTACGCAGAGTTTTAAGACTGTTCCAATCTTTGCTCAGATTTTCTGACACAGATTTACACAGATTTACACGGATTTATTTAAATTTTAGTTTAACATTGTTGATTTTTATCATCTATCTGTGTTAATTAAGCCCTTTCGGGGCTTGCGGTGATGTGGGCAGAGCCCACAAGCGTTAATCTGTGTCTATAATTTATGCCTTTGCGTTCTCCGTGTGCTCTGCGGTGAAATTTTAGGATTTTGGAATTTTACTATAAAATTTGACTGTGCCGAAATGGAGGGATATTTCTCGTTTTGCCGATTTTTCGGAATCCGATGCGTGTATTGCGTTTCGCTGAACGTCTATACCATAATCAGCCCTTATAGTTCCCGGTTTTGCACGTTTTGAGTCCGTAACCCCAGCCATTTCCCTCGCCGCTGCGATTATGTTCTCCCCTTCCATCACTATTGACACCGTTGGAGCAGAGGACATGTAGGAAACCAGGTCATCGAAAAAGTCCTTCCCGCGATGCTCCTCGTATTGCTTTTCTGCCAGTTCTCTGCTCAGTTGTGCGAGTTTCAACGCCACTATCCTGAATCCGTCCTTCTCAAATCGCCCTAATATTTCTCCAATATGGCCTCGCTCCACGCTCTCAGGCTTTATCATCAAAAAGGTTCTCTCTTTTTTCATTGTATATAAAGTATAGCTTCCTTCTATTTAAGACACAGATTTACACTGATTTACACGGCACGGACTTATTTAGGTTAGACATTGTTGATTTTAACCACAGATTACACAAATTTTGCACTTTGCAGTTTGTTTTGTCTGTGTTAATTAAGCCCTTTCCGGGCTTGCGGGGACGTGGGCAGAGCCCACGAGCGTTAATCTGTGTCTATAATTTATTTTCTTGTATGCTTTTATCACCCTCGCAACCTTATAAAATTATAAAACTATAGTAAAATTTTATTTCTTACATAAAAGCGTAATCCTGGACATAACAATACCAAGGGTACTAATTGCAGGAGACAGAAGCTCCGCAGGTAAGACCACCATCTGTATTGGACTGCTGGGCGCTTTACGAGCACGAGGGCTCGAGGTTCAGGGGTTCAAGGTGGGACTTGATTATATAGACCCCGGATTTCATACGTTGG
>CAZXYJ010000035.1:0-10345 GCA_964644925.1 uncultured Halobacteria archaeon
TTTCTTTTAGCACAGGTTTTCTTTTTGTAAAAAAGAAAAAGTGTTGTGTAATCTGTGGTTATAATTTTCGTCGAGGCTCACGAATTTCACCTCGCTGCCCTCGCCATTCTTTCCTTCTCCTCCTTCTTGTTTATCGAATGGCATTTCTTGTTTTTTGCCGCATTTATTATCTCATCCGCAAGGCATTGCTCTATACTTCGCCTAGTCTTGAATGCGCATTTCTCTGACCCATGCGCGATGAACAGCAGTGCCAGATCTACTTTTCGTTGCGAGGTTACATCCACGGGCTTGGGAACCATTATACCGCCAAATCGCAGTCTGATTGTCTCTTCCCTCGGACCCGCGTTTTGGATTGCATGCACAAGCAACTGGACGGGATTCTCCTTTGTGCGTTCATAAATCAACTCAAAAGCATTCTTGACGATTTTGTATGCTTTTAGTTTCTTTCCCGTGTTCCTTTCCGTTCGCATTAATTTGTTAATTAGCCGCTCAACCACGCAAACTTTTGCCTGCTCAAACTGCTGTTTTGCATGTCTCCCTCCACTATGCAGCATGGATACAGGCTTGAGACTGGTATGCCTTTCCACGCCTATATCCTGTATCTCCACTTCCGAAATGTCCCATTTATCAAATATTTTATCAAATGCCATTTTTACCTGAGGACCTTCTCCTTCTTTCCATTTACTAATTGGTCTAATGCGATGTCCGTTACCGCCACCACCTTGAACCTTACTCCTGAGAGGTCTCCATACGACCTCCCTTTTCTTCCTCCCATTCCTACTATCAATACCTCATCATGCTCGTCTATAAACTTTATTGCACCATCGCCGGGGCAAAAAGCGGTAACCTGCTTGCCATTTTTGATTAACTGAACTCGAACGCATTTGCGTATTGCGGAATTCGGCTGTTTCGCTTCTATCCCTACCTTCTCCAGGACAATAGCCCGTGCCATGTGCGCTCCCTCCATAGGGTCAGCTTTCTTAGCCAATTTCAATGCTCTTCGAACAAAGCCCGGATTCTTCCACCTGGACTTCCTTTGGCTATTCTTCGCCTTCCTTGCTGCGTATAGTCCTCTTCCCATCTTATTACCTCGGTTTGTACAGTTGTCTGGTTTGAGCCATCTGACCACTCATACCTCGCACCTCACTATACTATTATCACGTTATCTATATCTTGATTTCTTTTTACTAATACCTTTACCTTCCTTATCTTCTCGCCGTTCCTTCCTATTGCAATGCCCTTGTCTTTATTGAAAACCTGCACGTATGCACATCTCTGCCCCTTTCTGGTCAACAGCTCTACGCTCTTCACATAAGCAGGGCGAAACAGGTTTTCTATGAATTCCTTTACATCTGCGGAGTACTCCACAAGTTCTATCTCCTTTTTTAACAGCTCTTTTACCTTGGTTACATTCGAGCCGCCCTTACCTATCGCTATGCTCATGTCCCCCTTTTTTATCACCATTGTCACCTTGTTCTCTTCGGTATTCACCAGGCAATCCCTAACTCCTGCTCCTGTAAGATGCTCAAATACTCCGATATACCCTATTCCCTCCGTATCTAACTTCACGGTCACGTTCTATCACCTGTTTTTTTCTTTTTCAATAAGCCGTAATATGTCCGATTTCCCCGTATCAAGAATGCATAAAGAAGCTATCGAATAAGGTTTACCACATGCAAGCCCAAGTTCAAGGCTATTAACAGGATATTCATAGAAAGGGGTATTTCCTTTTTTCTGCTCAGTTATTTCTTTGAATCCCCCTTTTATCTCTTCAGGGCAGTTAGAAGCGTAAATGACCGCCTTTACTGCTACTTCTTCCCCCCTCAGCGCTTTTAATGTCTCGTTTGACCCTATCAATACTTTACCGCCTTTTATCACTTTTTGTAATTCTCTGTTCATATCGGAAATTTCAACTGACTTGCTTTTTATCTCTGCCATTTATTTTGTCCTATTTTGTTGTATATGAACTATAACTTTCTTCCATTTTATCTGTTTTTTTCTCCCTCTGTGTAATCTGTGGTTATTCTTTTTTATCCCCCTCTTGCTACCAATTCTATTGCTCCTGTTCCCAATTTTATGGGTTGTCCCACAATCACGTTTTCCGTAACCCCTTTTAACTCATCCGTTTCGCCATACATAGCTGCATCCAGTAGATTGTCCACGGTAACCTCAAAAGCGGCTCTTGAGAGAACTGAAACTTTCCCTCCCGCTAATCCATGCCGCCCTATCGACTTCACTTCACCCTCCATCGTCATCGCATCAGCAATTAACGTTACATGGCGGGCATCCACATCCAACCCCTGCTCCTCTAATGTATTCATCATCTCATCAATTATCGCATTACGAGCTGCTTCTATGCCCAGAACATCTGCTATTTCCGCTATGTTGTTCGTTGTTGTCCTGCTGAAATCCACGCCTTCAATCCCCCGCACCTTTTTCAGTGCCGAGCCCTCGGTGTACAGCATATATTCCCCATCCCCTTCGTTTTCTCTTCTCACTATTCCACGCATTATTCCTTCTATTCCCTTCACCGACAGGTTATTCACATCCTTCTCAAGCTTTCGCAACTCCTGGTATGACTTATTCGGCACATGTATTCGCAGCTTCCCATCTTCCGTTTCCTCTACGTGCACATCCGAGTCCATACCCTCTATTTTTTCTTTTACTTCTTCTTTTTCTATATGCTTTCTCTTCAGTTCCTTCTCGCGTAGCGAAACCCACACCGACATATCCTCTCGGGACACGTCTATTTCGCTTTTTATATCCCTTATATATGTCTTTTCTATTTCCCTTGCCAGTTCCTCTGCCTTATTTCTATTCCGTGCATACTCTCCGGTTAACTTTATCTTCATTGCCGGTGTAGATGGTTTTTTCCTTGCATCTACTACCTCTATTATTCGTGGTAATCCAAGCGTTATGTATATCGCACCAACACCCGCGTAATGGAAAGTTCGCAGTGTCATCTGAGTTCCCGGCTCGCCGATAGACTGCGCTGCGACTATTCCAACCGCTTCCCGTGGCACCACCTTCGATTTGTTATATTTCTCTGCGACTCCATTTAAAATCGCATCCAGCTTTTCATTATTTAGTTCTATCCTTATAGCCCTTAACTTCTTCTTTAATTCGTCTTTTATGCGTTTTGGTATCGCGCTTTCATTCACCTTTAGCTCTATGTCCCCAAATTTTATCTCGCCTTCCTCTTCCCTGCCCGCCATTCTTATTATATCTTCTGCGCATCCCTCTTCTACCTCCTCGGAGTCTAATAGTTTATCGAGCCCCGCGGTTAGCTCTGCCAGCATAAACTCGTCCCCTATTAGTTCTGCTATCTCTTGCTCTACTCCTGCCCTCGTCAATTCTTTCGTTACTTCTTCCTTTGTTTGCATAACCATTATGCTTATGCTCCTGTTCCTGCTTCTGCCATTACGTCTTTTATTATCTCATCTATGTCTACCACTTTACCATATTCACATGCAGAAGGGTCCACGCCATCTTCGCCATATTTAAATTGCACGATTGTATCCCTTGTTTCCCTTACCGTTTCATCTTCTTTCACTTCGAGGTCAAGTAAAGCATTAATAAGCCGCCTCTGGAAGTATCCACTCTGGGAGGTACGGACTGCGGTATCCACTAATGCTTCTCGCCCGCCAACAGCGTGGAAGAAATATTCAGTGGGTGATAACCCTTCCTTGAAAGAAGGTCTTACAAAACCATGTGCCTTTGCACTGCGGTCAGCAGGTTTAAAATGAGGCAGCGTTCTCCCTCTGTATCCCCTCTTTATCCTTTCGCCCCTGACGGATTGCTGCCCTACACAGGCAGCCATTTGCGTTAAATTGAGCAGTGAGCCACGGGCACCTGACTTCGCCATAAGCACACCTGCGTTTTCTATTCCGAGATACCGCTCTGCGATGTTTCCTGCCTCATCTCTTGCACGACCAAGAGTCTCCATTATCCGCAGTTCCAACGTCTCCTCTACCGTCCTCCCGGGTAAAGCCTCGAGCTCTTCTGCCTCATACGCCCTTATTAACTCGTCAACTTTGTGCTCCGCCTCACGCATCGTCTCTTCTCGTATTTGCTGCTCCCCTTCTCTCGGTATGTCCTCGTCACTTATGCCAAAGCTAAAACCAGCACGCAGGATATAATTGGTAGCAAGCCGAGCGAGATTGTTTATAAACTTTTTCGCTGCTTCTTCCCCGTATTGTCGGACCATCCTGTCAATTATTTTCCCCTTGAACGAGCCCACGGCTATTTCGTCTATCACGCCCGTTTCCAGATTCCCGTCTTGTATCGTAACCCCGCCGACCTTACCCTGATATTGTAAATTCAATCCCGCGGGTAGTATCATGCTGAATATTTGTTTCCCTGTCCAGTAAGGTCTGTCCTCAAACCCTAAACCTGAAACATTAGACCTAAAAGTTCCCGCAGGCTCTCTTAAATCGTCTATATCTATCCCCTTCAATATCTCCAGCGTTTCTTCACGGTCAAATTTCTTTTCTCCATACGTAAGTAAAAACAGACTTGAGACGTGGTCGTGGATACCGCCTATAATCGGTCTGCCAAATCGGGGTGATATTATGTTGTGCTGTACAGCCATCAGGATCTTCGCTTCTGCCCTCGCTTCTTCGGTCTGCAATACGTGAAGGTTCATCTCATCACCGTCATAATCAGCGTTGTAGGGCGGGCAAACGGTAGGATTTAACCTGAATGTCTTACCGGGCATCACACGCACATAGTGTGCCATTATGCTCATTCTATGTAGCGAGGGCTGTCTGTTGAACAGCACGATGTCCCGGTCACGAAGATGTCTTTCCACCTTCCACCCAATCTCCAGCTCCTCGGCTAACGTCTCGTAATTGGTTTCTGTTATTTTTACCTTTTTACCATCTGCTCTTCGTACATAATTCGCACCCGGATGTTCGTTTCCTCTTCTTACGGTTTCCTTCAGGAGGTCAATGTTTCTTTCTGTTACGTTAACGTTGACAGTCAACTCTTTTGCTATCGCTTCGGGCACGCCGACTTCGTCTATATCTATATCAGGAGCGGGTGATATAACCGTTCGAGCGGAGAAATTAACTCGTTTACCCGATAACGACCCTCTAAATCTGCCTTCTTTTCCTTTTAGTCGCTGTGTCATTGTCTTAAGTGGTCTTCCACTTCTGTGCCTCGCAGGTGGTATACCTGCAATTTCGTTGTCGAGATATGTACTTATGTGATACTGAAGAAGCTCCCAGAGGTCTTCAATTATCAATTGTGGCGCACCCGCAGCACGATTATCCATAAATCGGTGGTTGATTCGTATGATGTCTACCAATTTATGCGTTAGGTCATCCTCGCTTCGTTGTCCACTCTCTAACGTGATAGAAGGTCTTGCGGTTACCGGAGGAACGGGCAATACCGTAAGAATCATCCACTCGGGTCTCGCACTTTTCGGGTTCATTCCGAAGAGAGCTATATCTTCATCAGGTATTTTTTCAAGTCGTTCTCGCACATCACTGGGCATTAATCTACGCTTTCTCTCTTTTTCGTCTATCTCTATGTATGTAGAGGGTTTATCGAATTTTATGACTCGCTGAGGTGTGCCGCAGTCAACAGTTAGCATACCATTTCCTTTTTTGACGATGTATCTCTTATCTTTGTCCGTTATCAGCCATTTATTGTCTGTTTCCTTTTTAATGGACGGATTTTTGCTAAACGCATGTCCCTCAGTAGCGAACTTCCTCCTCAATTCTTTTGAAATAACATCTTCTCCTTTGTTTAAGCTATTCTCTAATCTCGCATCCGCGGCAAAATCGAATAAACGGTCCCCACAATGACTGCATACCGTGTGTTTCGCTGCTTCTTTGAACATACGCTTCACCGCTTCGCCAACGCCGGGTTGCTTCCCTTTTCCCCGTTCTATATCATTTAAAAAACGCCCTTTTTCGCCCGCATCGTAAACGTTTAGTTTTCCTGCTTCTTTCCTGATAATAAATAGTTCCTTATCGGTTATTGCCCATTCGTCGTTTTTCTCTTTTGTGACGCTGGCGTTAGTCGAAAGCGAGAAGCCGTTGTCACCGAATTCCTTGTGCCATTTCTCCGAGATGATTTCTCGCTTCAAGTCGTGTTCTAACTCCATATCTGAGACGGAGAACAGAAAATACGCATCTTCCAGCAAAACCCTGCCACACTCCCTGCATGTCGCACTCAGCATCCGATAAGTCAATTTTGCATAGCCTATGTGTATAACAGGTGCAGCAAGCTCGATGTGCCCAAAATGACCGGGACATTCACCCATTCGACCACCGCAGGTTTTGCATCTCAATCCAGGGTCAATAACTCCAAGCCGCTGGTTCACCAACCCCATCTCTATGGGAAAGCCGTCTTCACCATAGGTATCAGCAGTGATTATCTTCGAAGCACTCATCTTCCTTATCTCCTTTGGCGATAGCAGTCCGAATTTTATCCCTTTTATTCTTTTCGTTCTCATTTTCGTTCACACCGTCTCCTCTAATTCCAGTCTCGGTGCGATACACAGCACTTTCATCTCATCCAGCAGAAGCTTGAATGCATAACTCATCTCCACAGGGTATATATCTGTGTCCGCACCACAGTTTGGACAATATGCGGACCCTGTTTTCTGGTCCTTCGATGCAATCATACCACAATGTCCACAGACCAGTTCAACAACGCGGTCAGATTCATCCAATAATCGGTCCTTCAGCGAAATCGCAGCTCCATAGCCTATCAGTACGTCCCTTTCCATCTCGCCGAAACGAAGCCCGCCTTCTCTTGCTTTCCCCTCTGTAGGTTGCCTTGTTAATATCTGCACGGGGCCCCTTGCACGTGCATGCATCTTTGCCGATACCAGATGGTATAGCTTTTGATAATACACAACGCCAATAAAGACATCTGCTTTTATTTTCTCACCGGTTGTTCCATTATACATCACTTCCGTACCCGCAGGTGAAAACCCAGCACGCTTAAGCGCGTTTCTTAAGTCTTCCTCGGGCTCACCGGTAAAAGCGGTTCCATCTATGGCTCTCCCTTCCAAAGCGCCCACTTTCCCTCCTATCATCTCCAGCACGTGCCCCACCGTCATCCTCGATGGAATGGCATGAGGATTTAAGATCATATCAGGAATGATTCCTCCTTCCGTAAATGGCATATCCTCCGGCGGCACAATTAAGCCTATCACGCCCTTCTGACCATGCCGGGATGCGAATTTATCACCTATCTCCGGTATCTTCGGGTCTCGAACGGTGAGTTTAGATAAACGTCTGCTGCTGCTCGATTCCATAAGCACAACCGAATCTACGGTCCCCTGCTCGTTAGAGCGAGTACAAATGGAAGTATCTCTCCTTTCTAAAGGACTTAAAAGTTCCGTGCTTTCCTCTAAAAACCTTGGTGGGCTTGTCTTCCCTATTAATACATCGTTTGGTGCCACTTCCGTTTCCGAATTTATTATCCCACCCTCGTCAAGCTGGCTATACGCTTCATGGCTCCTCACGCCTCCAATCTCCATATCCGGTATCTCAAATCTATCCACCTCTCCGCCGGGATACCTTCGCTCTTCACCTTCATAGCATCTGAAGAAATGACTTCTTCCCAATCCGCGGTTTATTGCAGCGCGGTTAAAGATCAATGCGTCTTCCATATTATACCCTGCATAGCTTAAAACGGCAACGACAAAATTCTGCCCCGCCGGTCTTTTATCATGTGAAATAAGGTTTGCAGTCCTTGTTTTTACTATCGGATTCTGCGGAGACTGCAAAAGATGTACCCGTGTATCAGCACGGGATTTATAGTTTGCCGTTGGAAGCCCTAAAGATTGCTTCAACATCGCACAGCCCATTGTGTTACGCGGTGACGAATTATGGTCAGGATACGGAATTAACCCTGCAACAATGCCCAAAATCAAAGAGGGGTCTATTTCCAGATGCGTATACGTGTACTCATCCCCTCCATTTGCGTTTGTTAAATCCTCTTCGTTTAGTGCTATCAGTGCATTCTCCTCCTCTTCTGCGTCTAAATACTCGATTACACCTGCCTCTACCAGTCCATCGAAGTCCATATCGCCTTTTCTCAGTTTGTCAATGTGCGATTCGGTAACCAGAGGAATTCCATTGTCCAGTATTATAACGGGTCTTCTCGCCCTTCCCCTATCAGAATTTATTATTATGTCTTTCCTATCCCTATAATAGGCGACATTCACCTGAGATGATAGTTCACCCTTTCTTCTCTTATTTCTTACTGCCTCCACGAATGTATCAGGCTCGGTCGTGAATCCAACGAAATCGCCATTCACGAACATACGAGTTCGGTTTTCAGCGCTTATTTGTAAAGAGCGAGCAGGGGGGATAACCCCGAGTTCAAATAACGCATTTTTGAAGTTCTCGTGGTCTTCTCCCACGGATAATTCAACCATCTGCGAGAAATTCTTCACCAAACCGCAATTGGGACCTTCCGGCGTCTCAGTTGGACATATTTTCCCCCATTGTGTGGGATGCAAATCACGCGCTTCGAAGTGCGGCTGCGCCCTTGATAGGGGCGAAATTATCCGTCTCAGATGGCTCAACGTAGCTATGTAATTGCTCCTTTCCAGCAATTGAGAAACACCTCCTCTGCCACCTACCCAATTCCCGGTTGACAATGCATGCCGTATTCGTTCAGTGAGCACATCCGTCCGAATAGCAGTGCTGATTTTCAGTTCGCGGTTTCGCATATTCGCACGTTCCAATTGATACCGCATATCGCGTACCAACCTTGTGAACGAGACCCTGAAGAGGTCCTCCATCAGGTCGCCTGCGAGTTTCAGTCGTTTATTTGCATAATGGTCTTTATCATCTTCGTCCCTCCTGCCCAGAGAAAGTTCATAACATGATTCTGCCATTCTTCCTATGAAATGCGCCTTCGCTATCCACGTGTCAAGGTGAGGGAGGAAATAACGGTCGAAGATATAATTAATGCGCCTTTCCCGGTACTCCTTTGCCTGCGTGGATGCGACTTTACGACCCAATTTATCTATTGCTTCCTCTTTTGTATGTATCTCGCTCTCTTCTATGTTATCGTCACGGATGTATTTACGTATTTGTGGGTCATCGGAGACGGCTCTTAATAGCTCATCATCACTTTCGAGTCCCAACGCCCGCATAAGCATAACAAACTCTATCTTCCGACCGACTGCGGGAAAAGAGACCTCAAGCATGCCTTTTTTACTTATCTCCACACGTGTGGGCACACGGAATCCCTGTTTAAGAGAAAACACCTTAGAAACGGCGTTTTTAATCCCGTATTTCTCCTCGAAATTCACAAATATCCTATTTGGTGCGAGGTCTTCCAGCGTGATTATTACGTGCTCGGAACCATTCAGGATGAAATAGCCTCCGGGGTCAAGAGGGTCTTCGCCTTTATCAATCAACTCCTGCTCGGAAAGCCCGTAAAGGTTGCATCTTTTTGATTTCAGCATAATTGGGAGGGTACCAATTTCGATTTTCTCCTCCTCGCATTCTGCCTCTTCTTCCGCTTCTCTTTCTGCTTCTGTCTCTGTCTCCGCCTCTGCTCCACGGCTTCCGTATTTCTTTACCAATTGCATTCCCAGATATATGGGGGCGGAATAGTGTAAATTCCTTAATCGCGCCTGTGCAGGGAAAATTGATTCATAAGAACCATCTGCTTCGATTGTCTTCGGATTGCCCACCGTTATTTTACCGAGTCTTACACCCCTTTTATACCTTCCTTTTTCATCTTCACCCGATATGGAAGTTTCTACATACGGCTGCTCATCTATTATTTTTTGCATGCCGTGCTCGAGGAAATAATTAAAAGAATCAAGCTGATGCTGTGCTATTTTCCCACCCTTCAAGTATGCTTTTGAAAGAACGCTACGGTCTATCATATTTTATTCTGTTCTATGCGATAACCAGTCGGTAAAATAATGCCTTTCCCGCTGTTCTGCTTTGCCTCCTTATTTTCACTACATCACCCGCATCTGCTTTTATCTCCTTTATCACAGGGTCAGATAATTTTATCTTAGGCAATTGTTCCCTTTTTATTTTATATTTATCCAAAAGCTCTCTTATCTCTTCTGCCCCCATTATCTCGTGCTTGGGTACTAACTCATGTTCGATTATAGAAACTTTTTCCTTCTTCATTGTATATAAAGTATATCTTCCTTCTATTTAAGACACAGATTTACACTGATTTACGCGGATTTATTTTAGTTTAACCGTGCTGATTTTTATCATCTGTCTGTGTTAATCTGCGTTAATCTGTGTCTATAACTTCCTTTAGGTCCTCCTGTTTGTTTTGACTGCGCTAACGGGCTCGACGGGATTTGAACCCGCGACCGACGGGTTAAAAGCCCGCTGCT
>CAZXYJ010000036.1:0-10102 GCA_964644925.1 uncultured Halobacteria archaeon
TTCTGGATGTTCTCCTATCAATAGACGAGTTATTTCATCGATCAGTGGGCCTTGAAGTAGAAGAACTAACAGAAAAGAAAACAAAGGGTAAAATCGAGGTAAACATGCAGATAGCGGCAGAAGAAATAGAAACCTTAGGAGGGCTTAGGTGGGCTTCAAGGGGAGGATTTTATCCCAGTGTGGAGCTGCGTATAAAAGAGGCAATAGGCATTGGGATTTAGTCCCTTGTCCCTATTGGCTATGTGGCTATTTTAGAAGGAGGTGAGAATAAAAATGAAAGAAAAAATGGAAATGGGAATAGAAATGGAAAAAGAGGAAGGAAAAGCAGAAGCAGAAGGAAACAGGGTAAACCAGCAGCAATTAGTGGTCTTCAAGCTCGGCGGTGAGGATTTCGGCGTTGACATCAATCAAGTGCGCGAGATAATAAGAAAAGGGACTACTACGGTAGTGCCAAACGCTCCTGAGTTCGTTAAAGGGGTGATCAATCTCAGAGGACAGATAACAACGATTATAGACCTGAGAAGAAAGTTGGGGTTGGCAGAGAAGGAAAATGGAGATGAGCAGCAAGAGCGCGTAATCGTGGTTGAGGTGGGCAAAAATACCGTTGGGATGGCCGTTGACGCCGTGACAGAGGTAACGTATCTCTCAGAAAGCGACATAGACGAAGTGCCAACAATGGTAAAAGAGAACATAGGGACGGAGTATCTCAAGGGAGTAGGAAAACTGCCTGATAAACTGCTCATCCTGATAGACCTGAAACGTGTGCTGAACGGAGAGGAAATGAACGTGCTGCAACAACCAGCATAAAAACACGAGAAATCTCAAATCCAAGAAACCACGAGATTTCACGAGATTAACACAAGAAAATGAAGCCGGGATTCATGATGCAGGTTAAAATCAGTTCAGGGGGTGTAAAAAAAGAAAGTGCGGTTCGCTTTGCCAGGAGAGGATACATGGAGTGAAGGAAAGATAGTGCTCGAAAACGAGGGCTTATACTTCGGCAGCAACGAGCAATCCAAGCGCTCCTTCCTCTCCCTTCCTTTTCTGAAAAAAAACAAAGAAACTGGCTTCTTCATTCTACTAAGGAATATGAAAGACGTGATACGAGAGGAACGGGGTATCCTGACCATAAAACATACCGGTAACGCGACGTTACCTGCACAAGCACAAGACCCGGGCTCTGAGTCGGAGCTGCTGCTCTCAACGCAACTCGCTGCAGACGAGCAGGTGCTGAACGAGGTGGAACGGGAGCTGATAATGAGCATGGACGCATACAAGTTCAACATTTACTTTACGCATGCGGGCGAAGGAGGTGTGCTATCAATGGAAAAGAACGTAGAGCTGGAAAAAGGGCTTTTGAAGATTTCCAACAACGCGTTGTGGATAATCGGACGAAACAGCCACAAGCGAATCACATGGGACGATATAGTAAATGTGGAGCAGAAAAAAAGGAGCAGATATAAAGGCACTGAATTTAGTGCGGTTTCTATTGACTATTTCGGTGTGGGAAGCACAAACACCAGTGTAATATCTACCATCGTCATCACCAACGGCAACACCATTGATGTCTTGAAAAGACACGTCATGGAACTGCTGAGTGCATATAAAATGGAGGAAAAACTTCCGGACATGGAAAACCAGATACTGACAATGATGTATGCTGGTGCTTTGGACTTGTCCGCACTTGCATCAATTGCTGAAGCTTTTGGTCTGAGCGAGGACGAGCTAAAAAATCATCTGGAGCACCTGAGTGAGCTGGGCATAATGGACGCAACGAATCAAACACTGACGAAGAAAGGCATAAAATACGTGATGGACCTGTCGAAAAACGGCACTTTCGGTGGTTAAAAAGGAAGGTGAAAGAAACCACGAGATTCCACAAGATTAACACAACACTTTTTCTTTTTTACAAAAAGAAAACCTGTGCTAAAAGAAAAACATTGGGAATGTTTTTAGTCAAGGTTTTTACCGAAGGTAAAAAAGTTGTGTGAAAATCTGTGTAATCTTGTGGTTAATAAAGAAAATTAGAGGAGGTGAGAAGAAGAAGAAATGGCGAAAGTATTGGTTGTAGATGATGCCGCTTTCATGCGGATGATGGTGAAGAACATTTTGGGTGCAAACGGACACGAAATAGTGGGAGAAGCAGAGAATGGAGTACAAGGGTTGGAGAAATACGCGCAGTTGAAGCCGGACCTTGTAACTATGGACATAGTAATGCCGGAGTTGGACGGAATCGAAACTACGAAAGAGATTATACGGAGCCATCCGGAAGCAAAAATAGTAATGTGCACCGCAGTGGGACAACAGGCAAAGGTGCTGGAAGCGATGAAAGCAGGAGCAAAAGGCTACATAATAAAGCCTTTCCAGGCTCCGAAGGTGATAGAGGAGATAAGTAAGGTATTGGGCTCTTAGAGAGGTGAACAAGAAATGAATTATTGACACAGATTAACACCAATGTCTGTCAAACTAAAATAAATCTGCGTAAATCCGTGTTAATCTGCGTCCTAAATAGAAGGATGGGATTTGAAGAAGAATGACGATGGAAGAAAAGAGAGAAACAGGAAACGAGAAGATAAAGGTGCTTGTGGTAGACGATTCAGCATTTATGCGCGTGGTTATTTCAGACATGCTCAATGCCAGTCCCGGGATAGAGGTGGCAGGTGTGGCAAGGAACGGTATAGAAGGTGTAGAAAAAGCGAAGACACTTTCTCCAGACGTGATAACGATGGACGTCGAGATGCCTAAGATGAACGGTATCGAGGCGGTACGGCGGATAATGGCAGAAAAGCCAACGCCAGTCGTGATGCTAAGCGGCATCACGAAGAAAAACGCAGACGTTACGTTAGAAGCATTAGCTAACGGCGCTTTTGACTTCGTCACAAAACCTTCCGGCACTCTATCCTTAGACATAGATAAAGTGAAGGAAGAACTTATAGCGAAGATAAAGAGTGCGTATGCGTCTGCGGGAAAAATTTGCACGGGCACGAGTCATGGCATGAAACGACTACATGGTGCGGGAGAATATGCTCATATACGTGCGTTGCAGGCAGAAGCGGGAAGAATAAGCAAAAGGGTGGTGGTCATCGGCTCTTCCACCGGAGGTCCGAAAGCACTTGACGAGATATTTTCCGCACTTCCCGATGGCATCCCTGCGGGAATGCTCGTGGTTCAGCACATGCCGCCCAACTTTACTAAATCGCTTGCGGAACGACTGGACAAACACTCCCCGGTTCACGTCAGGGAAGGAAAAGAAGAAGATAAGATAACCAACGGCTTTGCACTCGTTGCTCCCGGTGATTATCACATGGCAGTAAACGGCGGAAAGATACACATGAACAAAGAACCGCCTGTGAACGCCATTCGGCCTTCGGTTGACGTTACCATGCTGTCCATAGCCAAAACTTACGGTTCAAACACGGTCGGCGTAATACTTACCGGTATGGGGAGAGATGGTGCGGACGGAATGAAAGCGATAAAAGAAATGGGTGGTAAAACGATAGCCTGTGATGAGGAAACATCCATAATCTTTGGTATGCCAAAAGAGGCGATAAAGCTCGGCTGCATAGATAAAATCGTTCCTTTGCACGAGATTGCTGATGAGATAATGAAAAGCCTGGAGGTTAATTAACAAATGGGTACTGACATTGACATTTCACAATACCTGAATGTGTTCCTGGAAGAGACAAAAGAGCACTTACAGACGTTTACACAGGCTCTGATAGACCTCGAGGGTTCAGATGCCGAACGTGCTACCGAAGCGTTAAACGAGGCTTTTCGCGCTGCGCACACGATAAAAAGTATGTCAGCATCAATGGACTTCAGGAACATGGAGCATTTATGCCATTCCACGGAAGACGTGATGGACGAGCTGAGGAGTGGCAGCCGCAGCGTAACGCCGGAGATAATTGACTTGCTATTGGAATGCTCCACGAAATTAGAAGAACTAACCAGCAGTATCGAGGAAAACGGAAACGATGACATTGACGTCTCCGCGGTGCTATTAGCGCTCAAGAGTTTGAATGAGGGAGAGAAAAAAGATGGAAAAGGTGAGAGAGAAGGAGGAGCAATGGAAAATGAAAATTGCAAAGTGCAAAATGAAAAATTTAAAACGATGGAGGTGGAAGGGGGAAGAGGTAAAACATACGAGATAAATGTTTCTTTGGTCAAGAACTGCGAGTTCAAAGGTGCAAGAGGTTTCTTAGCGCTAAAGAACCTTGCGGAAATAGGCGAAATTATCAAGACGGTTCCATCGCAGGGAGATATAGAAACTGAGAAATTTGATTTTGTTTTTGAGGTTGTTCTGGCGACTGATGCAACTGAAGAGGACGTGAAGAAGGTTCTCGCATCGGTTGCGGACATAGAAAAAGTGGGTATATTTAGCGAAGAGAATTTGGAAGAAGTAGAAGTAGAGGCTGAAGCAGGAGCACGTGCAGAAGTTGCAGGTGTGAAATCGGAAGGAGGCAAGAGCAAGGATAATTTAGATAAAGGTAAAGAAACAGCGGTGAAAAGCGTTCGTATAAGCATAGACAAGCTGGATACCGTAGTTAACTTCGTGGGCGAACTCGTGATACACAAGAGCAGGCTCATCCAGATAGGCAGGGAGCACAAAATAGAAGAACTGAACAGCACGATGGCTGTCGTCGAAAGAACGATAAGTGACCTGCAATACGAGGTGACGCAGATGAAGATGATCCCGGTGGAACACGTGTTTAACAGATTCCCGAAACTCGTTCGCGACCTTTACCGGGCTCAGGAGAAAGAGCTTGAATTCATAATCGAGGGAAAGGAGATAGAACTTGACAGGACCGTTTTGGATGAGGTAGTGGACCCCGTAGTCCATTTGTTAAGAAACTCCGTTGATCATGGGATAGAGCTGCCGGAAGAGCGAGCCCGGAAAGGAAAAAGCAGAGAAGGCAGGATAAAGCTGGTAGCACGGCGTGAAACCGGACACGTAACGATAAGCGTGGAGGACGATGGAAAGGGTATGAATGCGGATAAACTAAGGGAGAAAGCAGTTAGCAAGGGACTCAAGTCTGCACAAGAAGCTTCTATGCTCTCGGATGAGGACGCTTTTAAACTCATCTTCGCGTCAGGATTCAGCACGGCGGAAAAAACTACTGAGGTATCGGGACGCGGTGTCGGGATGGGAGTGGTGAAGACGAAGGTAGAAGCACTGGGTGGTTTAGTAAGTATTCGGTCCAAAATGGATATGGGGACAGAAATAATGTTGAAGTTACCGCTTACCACCGCCATCATTCAAGCAATGCTCGTGGATGTCTGCAACAACGCTTATGCCATCCCGCTATCAAATGTGAGAGAGATTATAAGCGTGTCCAGGGACGCGGTAGAAACGATACAGGGAGCAAAGGTGATAACGCTCCGTGGTTCCATACTACCGCTTGTCATGCTGCAATCTGTCTTTGGGCTCTTCGGTAGCGACAACAATGGCAACCACAATCATAAGGATAATTTCGTGGTGGTAGTGGTGGAAAGGAGCGAAGGTCGGATGGGTTTAGTCGTGGACGCTGCCCTGGAACAGCAGGAGATAGTGGTAAAGCCGCCGGATGAACGTTTGCAGGGTGCCACGGGAGTTGGCGGCTTCACCATCCTGGGTGACGGTAACGTCATCCCAATACTTGACGTCGCTACGTTAACTCTGGCGTGAAAAGAAAAAAAAATCTTGTGAAATATGGGGCTCTGCCCCATGACCCCGCAAGCCCTGTAAGGGCTTATGTGTAATCTGGTGGTTATAAAAGGAGGAAAAGAAGAAAAAATGGATGAAAAGGATAAGGAGGGAATAAGATGGAAGAGAATATAGTTGTGGAAAAAGAGCAAGAGCGTGAGGACTCAACGCTTGTGCTAAGCCCTTTTTTAAAGGACGCACTGAATGAGCTTGGTAACATAGCCTCGTGTCATGCCGTAACGGCTCTGGCAGAGATGACGGGAATGACAATAAATATAGAAGTGCCGACGGTGGATGTAGTCACAATAGGAGATGCGGAAAAACTGGTAGAGGTAGAGAGAATAGTTGCAGGGGACCTGGTTAAGCTAGACGGCGGATTCTCTGGCTACTTACAGGTTCTGTTCCCGGAGAGAAGCGCTTTTTCAATCGTTGACCTACTCCTCGGTAGGACCCATGGAGAGACGAAGGGCATAGAGACAGAAATGGAGGTATCGGCGTTAACGGAAACAGGAAACATATTAGCTTCTTCGTTCTGCAGTGCCATAGCGGACCTTCTTCAGTTTACGCTGATGCCATCCCCGCCCTCTTTCGCTTTTGATATGGCGGGTGCAATGGTAGAATATGCGATAATTGCCGTGGCACAAGAACACGTAACTGAGCACATCATCCTGTTCAAGTGTGATTTTCAGGAAAACGAGAATGAAATCTACGGCTATATCCTCCTGTTTCCGCACCCTGACAGTCTAAAAGGGTTGCTATCTACTCTTGAGGCGAAAGTAGGACTGAACTAAAAAGGTTAAGGAGGAAAAGAAAATGAATGGAAAAGAAGAACAAGGGGATTTAGAGTTTGAGCTAAACGCTTTTCAGAAGGACGCACTGAATGAGCTTGGCTACAGAGCCTCGCATCATGCGGTGACCTCTCTGGCAGCGATGACGGGAGTGACAATAAATATAAACGTGCCGAGTGTGGATGTAGTGCCGATGGATGATGCGAAAAAACTGATAGATGCAGAGAAAAGAGTTGCAGGACTCTTACTTCAGCTTGACGGTGGATTCTCCGGTTACTTACAGGTTTTATTCCCAGAGAGGAGTGCTTTCAGTCTCGTTGACATCCTCATGGGCAAAATGCCCGGGGAGACGAAAAGCATCGAGGCGGAAATGGAGGTATCGGCGTTAATGGAAATAGGAAACATATTAGCTTCTTCGTTCTGTGATGCCATTGCGGACTTTCTTCAGTTTTCTCTGATGCCCTCTCCACCCTCTTTTGCTTTTGATATGGCGGGCGCAGTGGTGGAAAATGTAATAACGGCAGTGGCACAAACACAAGCACAAGCACAAGTAACAACAGAGCGCATAATACTGTTCAAATGCGATTTTAAGGAGGAACCCGCGGAAGGAATCTACGGCTATATCATGCTGTTTCCACACCACGAAGGTCTAAAAAGCATCCTGTCCACGCTTGAGGCGAAAGTGAAATAAAAGAGAAATGAAATGGTCATTGAACAATCTAAGCCGGAATCGGAAGGTGAGGTGGGAAGGTACTACGCAGGTATAGGAGAAATGCAGGTAGCGCATAATCCACACCAGTTGATAATAATGGGGCTTGGCTCCTGCATCGGACTCGCTCTTTACGACAGGCATGCAAGAGTGGGCGGGATAGCACATATAATGCTTCCGGATGGTAAAGGCGACGGCAACATGGGAAAGTGCTGTAAGTTTGCAGACCGCGCTGTTCCTGTACTGTTAAAGGAAATGTTGCGATGGAATGCTAAGAAGGAGCGGATAGTAGCGAAGATAGCAGGTGGTGCATCCATGTTCTCGGCGATGGACACGCTACGAATAGGGGAGAGGAACACGGAAGTAGTCAAGGAAGCGCTGAAGAAGGAGAGAATAAGGCTCGTTGCTGAAGACACCGGCAGGAACTGCGCCAGGACTGTTACACTGGATACGTGCACTGGGAAATTTAGTGTGAAGACGAAAGACGGAGTAAAAAGTATTTAAAGATATTCTAAAAATTATTTAGAACATTGATTAAAATAATTGCACATTCCCTAAACTTTAAATATGCATGCATTAAACTTAAATGTGAGAAATGGTAAACATAGCGTTTGCACATCATAAAGGCGGAACCGGCAAGACAACCTCTTGCGTAAACATCTCCGGATACCTTGCGCTGAGCGGTAAAAAGGTGCTTGTTATTGATTTAGATCCGCAGGCAAATGCGACCTCTGCGCTTGGCGTTGACGGAAATAGTATAGAAGAATCAATGTATGACGTGATGGTTGGCGACGTGAAAATTGAGGACGCAATCTTAGAAACGGAGATAGAAAACATCCATCTTGCTCCTGCCACTCTTGACCTTGTTGGCGCGGAATCGCACCTGTACAGAACAAACAACCGAATATCCGTACTTAAACGCAGCATAGAGGGCATAAGAAAATACTATGACTACATAATGATAGACACGCCACCGGGTCCGGGTCTTTTTGTTATTAATGGCGTTGCAGCATCGGATTACACAATTGTCACGCTTGACCCCAGCGTGTTTGCGTTGGAAGGGATTGAGACACTGAGCACGATTTTTAATGACATTAACGAAAGCAGCGGCATCGAGATAAATCCGCGGCTCGCTATTCTCACAAGATGCAGCAAGGCATCGTTGTTTTCCATGATTGCGGGAAAAAGGGACCCTGTAAAGGAAATCAAAAAGGGGATGAAAGAGGTTTTTGATTCTGTTTATACCGTGCCTTATGGAGTTGAAGTTTATGAGGCGCAGTTGAAAGGCGTGCCAATATCGCACTACAAGCCGCAGTGTAAGGCAGGCGTGGCGTATAAAAGGATTGCGGAATGGGGAGTGCGGAATGCGGAATGCGGAGTGCGGAATGAGGAATGAGGAGTGCGGAATGAGGAATGAGGAGTGCGGAGTGCGGAATGAGGAATGCGGAATGAGGAGTGCGGAATGCGGAATGCGGAGTGCGGAATGCGGAGTGCGGGGTGCGGGGTGCGGAATGCGGAGTGCGGGATACAAGAGGGGATGTAAAATCTCGTGGGAATCTGTGTAATCTGGTGGTTATAAAAAAAAATGAGGAGGTAACGTGAATATGGGAGAGGAAAAGGAAAGGAAACCGGGTAGGAAGGCATTGTTTGAGGATGTGGAAGAGGAAGGAAAGGAGGAGGAAGAAGAGGTGAGTGAAAGAGGAATGGTAGAAGGAGGAAAAGTAAGGAAAGGGGCAACAGAGGTGGAATATGGCGAGCAGCAGTTGAGACGTTTGTTAGAGACTCTGGAAGCATTCAGGAAAGGTGATACAACTTTAAGGCTGCCAAAAGAGCGATACGACATCTACGGCGAACTGGCAGACTCATACAACAAAATGGCTGAGATGGTAGGTGGCGTGGCAACAGAGGTGAGCCGGGTAGCAAAGGTTGCAGGCGCAGAAGGTAGATTAACAGAGCGTGCTTCTGTATCAGGAGTTGCAGGTAGCTGGAAGGACATTGTTGACTCATTGAACTCGTTGATTGAACAAATTGCAAATCCTGTGCTTGAGGTCAGCAGGATTGTTACAGCGCTATCACGAGGAGATTTGACGCAGAAGGTTGCGATACAAACAGCAGGAGACGTTAAAACAATGGCTGATGCTCTCAACAAAACAGTGGATGACCTGAGCACATTCGCTGAAGAGGTTACAAGGGTTTCTGTTGAGGTTGGTACAGAAGGTAAACTTGGTGGTCAAGCAAAGGTGCTTGGTGTTGCTGGAACATGGAAGGATTTGACTGATGCTGTGAATACCATGGCGGCTAATCTGACCGATCAGGTGCGGAACATCGCGGTGGTTAATACCGCAGTGGCGCAGGGCGACCTGACGAAGAAGATTACCGTGGAGGCGAAAGGCGAGATCCTGCAGCTTAAGGACACGGTAAACACCATGGTTGACAGCCTCAGTGCGTTTGGAAGTGAAGTTACCAGGGTAGCAAGAGAGGTAGGAGTAGAAGGTAAGTTAGGCGCGCAGGCGGAAGTGCTGGGCGTTGCAGGGACATGGAAGGAGCTGACGGAGAATGTGAATATGCTCGCTACGAATTTGACAAATCAAGTGCGCAACATCTCACTGGTTACGACAGCAGTAGCGGATGGCGATTTATCGCAGAAGATTACCGTAGAAGCACGAGGAGAGGTACAACAGCTTAAGGACACGATAAACAATATGGTGGACAACCTCAGTATGTTTGGCAGTGAAGTAACGAGGGTAGCGAGAGAGGTAGGCGTTGATGGTAAGCTCGGTGCGCAGGCGGAAGTGCCGGGCGTCGCGGGCACGTGGAAGGAGCTGACGGAGAACGTGAACATGCTGGCAGAGAATTTGACGAATCAGGTGCGGAACATCGCGGAGGTTAATACCGCGGTGGCGCAGGGCGACCTGACGAAGA
>CAZXYJ010000037.1:0-7369 GCA_964644925.1 uncultured Halobacteria archaeon
AGCGTAGCTAAAAATTATAACCTCGTAAATTTTAAACTCAAAGGTTTTGGTTACTTCAATAATCCCAATGGCAAGGTCATTTACGCAGATATTGAACCTTCAAAAGAACTCGAAGAACTGCGATGGGAATTAGCAAAGAGATTAACGAAATACGCAGAACTCAAAGACTGGGATAAGAATAACAAATTCTCATTTCACGCTACAATCGCTTTTAAGGACATTGATAGGAAATTCCCTAAAATTTGGAAATACCTGAAAAGTAAAGAAGACCCCAACATCAATCAACATCTTTTGAGAATAACAATTTTAGGAAAACGCAGTAAAATAGTGTGTGAATATGACCTCATGCTTAAAAGAATGTTAAACCGAAGGCAGGCGTTAAGCAAGAAGATATGGAAGGAAACTATTTCTGCATTGAAAAGAAAACTATCCCGTGAAGAAAAGGAGGAAGAAATCCCTCTTAAGAAAACTCGACGAGGAAGATTGAGGGCTATGATTAAAAAGATATTCCAGAGGTCGTGATGATATATCTCATAAGCGATTTGCATTTAGACCATAAGAACATCATAAGATATTGCAACAGACCTTTCTCTTCTGTCGAAGAAATGAACAGAACAATCATAGACAACTGGAATAAAGTTGTGAAGGAGGATGATTTTGTGTATCTCGTTGGTGATTTGGCTTTTGGGAGGAAGAAAACTAAAATACGGTATTGGTTGAAAAAATTGAATGGGAATGTTATCTTACTTATTGGGAATCATGACAAAGGATACCTCAAATCGGTTCCGCATGCGGATAAGTGCGTTTTATCCTATAAAAGGAAGGAATTTTTGCTGATTCACGACCCAGGGAAGGTAAGAAAATGGGATGGCTGGGTTATTCATGGACACGAGCATAATAACAAGCCGGAAGAATACCCGTTCATAAACGGAAAAGACAAAACAATTAATGTGAGTGTGGAATTGATAAATTACGCGCCGATTTCGATTGATTTTTTGGTGGATAGGGGGGATGATATTATCTATTGGGAAGCGATTGATAAAGAACCTGTATATAGATAGAAATCGTTTTTTCTTGCCCCTACTATTAATAAAAATGTAAAATCAAAGAATTTTAGGGGTGAGTGCCAAAATTAACAGAGCTATAGCTGATTTTTAAAGCACGCGTTTTGTAATGGAGACGAAAGACATAATCTTATGATTTGGCTAAAGATGGAAAAAAGGGGTATATAAATAGACAAAATCCACAATAATAGACCAAAGATAAATAACCCAATACCGACAAAAAGAAATTTTGGTTTCAAAGGAGCAAAAAAAAGATTAACTATACCTGCTATTATCATAAAAAATCCACCAAATAAATTGAATAAAAAGTGGCATCCTACTGTAAACCCGATAGACATAGTTATAGCTCCTATCGTTATAAACGAACCACCGAGTGCATAGCAAAGATTAACATGATATGATCTCTTCATCCCGAGTTCTATTCGAGCAATCTTTTGATCTAAATCAGAAAGATTTTTCAATTCCGCCAAACCATTTTGGATTTTCCCCATACTTCTTTTGAGCTCGCTTATATCCCTTTGCAGGGCTTGTAAGACTTTTTTCTTATCATCAAAGTTTTTTTCTAAATCCTTTTCCTTGGAATCTTTCCCCTCTTTCAATTCTTTCTTTTCCTCATTTATCATATTTATCGTCCTAATTTTATTACATCAAACGTTATAATATAAATAGCTTTCCGCCAAAAAGAACTTCTTCGCCTCATATTTATTTTTAAAATTTGACCTTGGAAGTCTTGAGTTGCATAATACTCTCCATTGCCTATATTTTTTCTTACAGGCAACTCCTATCCCAATTTTTGTAAAAGCGGGATTTGAAATGTTCTTTCTATGACCTGAGCTTTTCATCTAAATTCTCATCTTCGCTATGCCTAGTAAAATATTGGTAGAATCCCACGGGTAGAGTTTCTGGCTCTCTTTCTTGCTTTCTCATATGCTATCAATCAAACTGCCTTTATCTTTTCTCGCAGAAGACGCCTTCGAAAGCGGGTGGAGAAGGTCATCGTACTAATCTTATCCCTAATCAAACCGCCCAAAATTAGGATCAAATAACTCATCTACCTCTTCTTGTGTCGCCCATTGTTCTTTCCTTCTTGGTTTCCTTTTTATTGGTTTCATTCTTTTTTTGTATGTTGACTTCTTTCTCTTCTTACTTCCTTTTGATGTTCGCACATAACAAATTCTTGATTTTTCTTCGGGAGATGCCCACCCACAAACAAACTCTTTTTGAGTAAGGAATGCTTGTTCCTTATTTGTACCTCTTATAACGAAGATACTACTTCCTCTATAATGGTGTCTTATTTTAGAAGCAAACATTTTCGCATTAAGAAGGTTTTCAAATGTACCTAATATATCTCTATGCACACCCCAATCCACTATGTCTTTATATTCAATGACATAATATTTCGGGTAAGATTTTGTGTTAGATTCTATAGTCGGCGTATTACCCAAAAACTTTGCCAATACTCTAAAAAATCCTATTTCCATCCCTCATCCAACCCCCATTGTTTGTGGCATTTCCAATTGGTAGAGTTTTTTGTCACTTTAATTTCAACTCCCTCCTATAATAGTAAATTAAAAAAGGGATGCCACATATACCTGTAAAAATAATTTTAAAGTATTCATAATGCACATTTAGAAATGTTTCCAGAAGCACACTAACAATATATATCCCAATCAATACAATCATAGGTCTCACAATAAACCTGTAAATATCGTCTCTTACTCTATCTTCATATTCTCGTTGTGACATACCTTTTCTTTTTGTCATTGAGGCACTCCTTTTATTTTACCTTGAAATTTTGTATCGCTTTAGTTACCTTTTTGTATTCGTATAGCTCTCATTGACATTGATATAAAAACTATTGAATAAAAAGCTTCCTATAAATTGAACTTTTTTAACAATCATTTATTAAGAAAATTCAATATAGCGATACTTTTTTAAACTACCACTGTGTATGGGACTAATAAGATGATGCCATAACGCCCGTCTGTTAAGGCAGATATAAAACAGGCAGGAGGAGATGATAAAGGAAAAGATGGAAATCAGAAAAGAGAAGGGAATAATTGCAGTCCTGCTTGCGGGCATGATGGCGATTTCTGTGGCTATGGTGGTCTCGACAAGTGAATCTACTGAAAAGGAACTAATGAAAATAGTTGAGGCGGCGGAGTTATAAGAGTAAATGACAAAAATTATAGTGGATAAAACAACAGAAGAAATAATTAACAGATACTAAGAAATAACTATCCAACAAAAGAAAGCGGAAGAAAATTCTTTGTTTATCATAGTAACTGGATTGCTTTGAGAATGAAATTTAAACCATATTTGGATAAGATACATGTGAAAGGTGGATGTGAATTTACACCGAGGACATTGGTGGTTCTTGCGATATTGTTTATTTTTGGGTTTTTACCTATTATAATTGGTTTCTTTGTATATTGGTATTATTCATATAGGTTTGAGAAGGAACTTGCTACTTTATTCAAGTATGGGTATTGATATTGATATTGCTTACACCTTTACACTTTAGTAATAAGTTCCGGCTTGATTGCCAAGAAAATTCCATTGTATCTCAGCAGGTGAAAACAGAGCAATATTATTTTTTTCGATTCAATTCATTTTCCAACACCAACTGTTTTATCAAAGTCCCACCCTATTATAATTCCACTGCCACGCATTGTATATCACCAATAACTATCAACACTCATAACAACGCCTAACGGCTCCCAGCGGTAGTATCCCAACTCCTCTTGCCATTCATCCAACCTCTATCACGCCTTGCATCCAATTCGTTCACCTGAATGTCCAGTTCGTTCTCTCTCGCTTTCAGGTCATTATACATTTTGTTCAGTCGTTCATATTCTTCAGGGTCGCTTATATGCGTTCTACCACCCACTGCCGTCTCATACACCTCAACGTCTCGCTCGTATGCTTCAACCGCTTTGTTATATTCCTCGATATCGCTATTGTATGCTTCTAACTCTCTGTCATACGCATCCCACTTCTGATTATAGACCTCATAAAACCAGTACTCAGGAGACGTTGTCTTGTCTATGCTTATCGAGCCATACTCTTTACCGTCAACTACATAAGCAATCTTATCCGACGAATAGTCAAAATGATGATATTCGCGGTAAGAACCGGTATCCTGGGATATGCGTGACGGAGACACAGGGGGATGAAAACCTTTACCAGTGCAATCTACATAGACCTGCCCCCTATCCGTGGTGTTGAAAGCATTAAGTGCATGTCCCTCACCCACGACAAAATCCACACCGACAAACGCGGCTTTGATACCTGACGCCTCGGCATTGTTATGCAGCATCTCCGCAAAGTCCGCACAAACAAACGAACCTTCAATATAAGGTTGCTCATCCGTATCATCCTTTTCTAAGAAAGACATTAATTCATTCCATGCGGGGTCAGTGGCGTTCTTGTAGTTAACGAGACACACTCGCGACCCAGAAGCTTTAGAATAAGGAAGCGTTTGTTCAGTAATGTTAGGATTGAAAAACTCTTCACCTACACTTTGAAAAGACGATTGAATATCACCAGATTGAAAAACGGGATATAAAAAATAGCCGGCAACTGCTAAAATTATTAGGGCAATTATAGCATTTTTAATTTTCTTTTCCCTTTCTTTTCTATATTTGTATCTCCGTTTTCTATAAGCAATAGTGCCTTGGCCACCAAGATGTTCAATGTAATATCTGTAGTGTTTACCTTTAAGATAGATGCCCCACCAGCGACCAGTTTTATCCGCTATCTTGTATGCTCTTTTATAAACCCATTGGGGTATTTTCGTTTCGTCTATTTCTTCCCAACCAGTTAAATCAATTTTTCTCGGCATATTTTGACTACCTGTGGGTATCAAACACTCATAATTAATTCACAGCGCCTTTATAAATTTTTTGGTGACTGGACATTTTTAACCTCTCCCCACAATCTTATAATTTGAGTCCTCATCCCAATCACATCGCGCTTCAAATCAACCTATTTACACCCCTTCATCCACATTCCGCTCGTACGTCTGAACAAGCATCCCCTTACTTTGCTCCCAGGGTTCTCCAGTCTTGTAAAAATTGAACTTTTCCATTGCCCGCTCACAGGGTTCATTACCCGCAAGGATATTCACGTAATTCACCTTACACCCGTTGGCTTTTGCAAACGCATAGAACTGCTCATACATTGCCGATGCAACACCCTGGTCGCTGTATTCCGGAAGAACAGCCTGCTGTTCGCCGAAACAGCCTCGTTCTGTTACGGATGCTTTGTACACACCCACCAATTTACCGTTTATACGAACACCGAAGAAGAAATGGCTGGAGTCCATCTCTTTCTTTATTTCATCCTCGCTCATCGCACGCATCTCTCGCCATTCCTTCGGATACACATAAGCCTTTGGCCATACTTCCTTATAGAGGGCGGAGACGTCCTTCGCCTCTTCTTTACGTAGCAGTAGTACACGATGTTCTCCTGCCTTGTTTTCGTCGTCTATGATACACACATTCGCCATCTTCGTTATCCTTTATTATAGTCTTAAGGGATTGCTCTCTTTAAATCTTTTTTGATTGTATATAAAGTATAGCTTCTACCTATTTAGGACGCAGATTTACGCAGAAAACTATTTTCTCAAATTAGAAGATACTAATAATCCTCTACGTCAATTCCTTATATTTAAAATCCTGATTATCTGCGTTCATCTGCGTCCGATTATCAAAAATTATTCTTTCTTGTTCAAAGAAAGGTTGTCCATGAACCTTTTCTGCATCTCTACCACTTCTTTGCTGTCCTTTGCTTGGGAATATGCAAGTAACCTGTCCACATTCAATCTCAGAAATACATCGCCCCACTTGAACCCGCGCAGTATAAATTGCGATTGCTCGTGCTCGCCGATAATGAACAAAGCAGCGGCGAGCGCCTCCACAGAACTCAAAACAAACGGTTTGCCATAGTTCGTTGGATTCGCCGCTATTAAGTAGGGCAATGCTCGCTTTTTCCTCTTCAGCTTTCTCAAAGTATCCTCAAAAGTGGCTATTTTAGACCACGAACAATCAAAAACGGTTATGCTGCTCGCGGATTTTTTATCTGCAGGCGATAGCGCCTGTTCCGCAATTGGAGCCAACAAGATCGTGTTATACGGTATTTTTCGCATCACTTTAACCGATTTTATCAGGCCTGCTCGTGCTAATTTTCTCGCTGTGCATTTCTTCGGGTCACACTGCCCTGCATCGTATGCGTATAACTGCATTTTACTTGTTTCGCTTCTCCTATAACCACAAGATCACGCAGATTTTCACACAAACTTTCTTTTGAAAGAAAGTTTGATCAACGGAACATTTTAGATGCGTTGTTCTTTTCCGTAAACGCTTTTTCTAAAAGGGTTTATTAGTAAAGGTTTTTGCTTTCAAAAAAGTTTTGCAATAACAAAGGGATTTTTTCCTTTAGCCCCTGCACTATCTCCTCAGACATGAACGGTGGCACCAGAACCTCTTTAGTTGGTTTTATCAATTCCACAATTCTGGAAGTTGCGAGTTCTTCCTGCGAATATGTAGAAGCTGAGAGTTGAACCGCTGTTAGATACTTCTCCGGGTCGTATACCGAGATCTGCCCTGGTTTAACACCAATAACAACGTCCAAATCTTTTAGCTCCTTCCAAGGCAAAGCTATATCGCTATAACTCTCAATGACCAAACAATCATATTGTTTGTTCATCTCTTTATATACCAACTCAACTGCGAGGTCGTAATATTCCTCTGTTAGCTTATTTAATCTATTTAAATCCCTGACATGGTAAATACTGGATGCTTTGGCACGCAGTTTCTCAAAAAGAGCATCGTCACATCTATACTCAACTGGCAGTGCTTCGTTCTCAACCACCAGATTCTTTGCTCCTTCTTTACACCACAGCGTGACACGGTCGAGGATAAAATAAGGAATTTGCGTGACCGGGTCGATGTGCTGAGGTTCTGCCCACAACCTGTGGATAGGGTTGATAAATTCTTCCATTATGGCACTTGCATCGGGACCAAAAGCCGAAGCAGCTTTCAAAAGTTTTGCATCCTTCCCGTAGAGTCGTCCATGCGATAAAGCCTCCTGCACCACATCGTAATCATACCACACACTGTTGCCAGCCCGTGGTTTAAATCCACAAGCATTAAACCCCTTTTCCTTTAAGTAAGCCAGTAACGCCAGTGCAAGAGTCGTCTTACCTGCGTCCTTCTCTTTTAACCCTACAATCAAAATCTTCAATCTTTCTTTCTTTGTCATCTCAGCGCTCTCCGCGTTCTCGGCGGTAAGTAAAAAGAAAA
>CAZXYJ010000037.1:7469-10088 GCA_964644925.1 uncultured Halobacteria archaeon
TCTTTCTTTGTCATCTCAGCGCTCTCCGCGTTCTCGGCGGTAAGTAAAAAGAAAATATTTTTCTTTTAGCACAAACCTTTCTTTAGAATAGAAAGCTTTACCAAAGAAACTTTTGCTTGCAAAAGGGTTTTTGCTAAAAAGAAAAAGTGTTATGAAAAAGATAACTGAGCTGGATGCGTTTCTCGTAACAAACGAAGAGCTAAAAGAGACGATAGAGAGTATAGGATGGAAAGCATTCATTGCTGAGATAAGAAGAGGGTTTGAACAAAGTTCTTCGGGGCAGACCATTGTGCCTGAAAAGGTGTACGTTGATACGGGCGTGTCGGACATGAGATGTATGCCGGCGTATTTGCCGGAATACAATCGCAATTATTGCGGTGTGAAGATTGTCATCACTGCACCGGGGAACAAAAAAATCGGTTTGCCAATGGTATTGGGTGAATATTTACTCAGGAATGCCGAAACACAGCAATTGGTGGCGATAATGCAGGCGGAGGAAATGACCGCGTATAGAACAGGTGCCGCTACTGGTGTTGCTACCGAAGCGTTATCGAGGACCGATAGCAAAACGCTGGGCATAATAGGAGCAGGAAAACAAGCTCCTTACCAGGCGGAGGCAATACTGGCTGTAAGACCTTCTATTGACACGCTAAAGGTATATGATGTCACCGAACAACAAGCGAGAGATTTTAAAAAGCAATATGAACCCGAGTGGGGTGTTGACATAGCAGTTGTCGGTCTGGAAGAGGCGGTAGATTCTGACATAGTCACAACCGTAACCCCTGCCACGGAACCGTTCATTTCTGCTGACCTGATAAAACAGGGGGTACATCTTAACGGAGTTGGTGCCGACTCGAAAACGAAGATAGAATTCGCACCTGAAGTGCTGAAAAAATCAAGCCGGATATTCATTGATGATTTAGCGCAGTGCACACATTCGGGCGAGATATACAGGGGACTGGAAAAAGGAATGGTGGAGAAAGGGGATTTGATTCCTCTGGGTGACGTATTGCTCGGTAGAGCAGAGGGCAGGACGAGCGAGGAGGATATAACGTTCTTCAAATCAACTGGCGTCGCCTTTGAGGATTTGATTACTGCGATACTGGTTTTTGAAAAATTAAAATCATGATATAGTCATTCCGAAAAATAACCACAAGATTACACAGATTTCCACGAGATTATTTATATTTTTTTTGTTTTTTCTTTTAGCACAAACCTTTTCTTAGAAAGAAAAGCTTTACTAAAAGAATTATTTTCTTAGCACAGGTTCTTTTTCTAAAAGAAAGTGTTTTGTGAAAAAGAAAAAGTGTTGTGTTAATCTTGTGAGTTCTCGTGGGTTTATTAATTTAATTTTAACTAACCCCTTATCTTCATTTTTATAAGGTAAAAAGGGATGCGAATTGAAATTCTCGGCACGGAGTCGTTGGGCGTTCGTGGTCTGAGCTGCGTGGTCGAACTCAAAGCACGGAAGATAGTCGTTGACCCCGGCGTGGCACTGGGCTATAATCGTCACGGGCTGCTTCCTCATCCTTTGCAGGTGGCGGTTGGCGAGTCCGTACGTCATAAAATCCTGTCGGCACTGGAAGACGCCACTGATGTCGTGTTCAGCCATTTACATGGCGACCACGTGCCCTTAGTAGATGCCAATCCGTTTCAGATGCCGGCGCAAAAAGTGGCGGCTTTATGCCAGGCACGACCAGAAAAAATCCGGTTCTGGGTTAAAGGTCCTCGTGGACTTTCTCGAAACATGCTGGATCGGTTACAGTCGTTACGCATTGCACTGGATAACGACCTGCCGAATGCCGAAGGGCAGAACGATGGCCCGTTAAGTTTCTCGCTGCCCGTTCCGCATGGAGAGCGAGACAAACGCGGCGGCACGGTGATGATGACAAGGATAGAAGAGGGAAACGAAGTATTTGTGCACGCTTCGGACATCCAACTGCTCGATGTGGAGACGGTGCCCCGAATCCTGAACTGGCAGCCAACGATTGTGCTGGCTTCCGGTCCACCCCTATATTTGCCACATCTTTCACAGCGGCAGCGTGAAACCGCCTGGCGTAATGCCGTGCGACTTGCTCAGGGCGTTGATACTTTAATCCTTGACCATCATCTGATGCGTTCTAAGGGCGGGGCTCGCTGGCTGGATAAGTTATCGGTATTGGTATCGTCCACGACGGGGCACAAGGTCGTATGTGCTGCGGATTTTTTTGGTCGCCATCGGACTCTGCTCGAAGCGTGGCGACAGCGTTTGTATGCGGAGATGGCGGTACCGAGAGGGTGGCATGACGCTTACGCTCGTGGCGAGGTTGACACTAAACCGTACAGGGATTGGATAGGGAGGGTAGAGGATTGGTAATTGCCATTAGGATTTGAAAAGTGAGATAGAGCATGACTAAGCCCACACTCTATGGTAACGGAATCTTAATAAGTTTGTAAAGGTTATGAATAAAATTGAAGGGGTGTAAAATTGAAACAGTCTCTACAGCTTCCTAAAGGCTCGGGCAAAATAATAGCGAGTTTAATTGAGGGATTGGGGGCTGCCTCTCTTGGTTTAACTCTTAATCCTAGTGTCTCAACAAATTAGTTTTTAGACAGATATAAATACTGTGAGTTTATCCT
>CAZXYJ010000038.1:0-9952 GCA_964644925.1 uncultured Halobacteria archaeon
CTTCACAAAATCCAATATATTTTTCTATTACGCTAACCATTACTTTTTTATTCATTGCTTCAGTTGAATCGGAATTTTTTTGATATTTTCAACGCTTCTTATCTCTTCATTTGGGTCGGATGGTGTTGGTACTTGAATAGATTTGTGAATCAAATTAAAATCTGCAATAATCACTTCTTCTTTGTCCTTTTTGACTTCGCACAACTTATACGTCAAATCTCCGGCATCTTTACATCCACCGTCCACCAGTGCACTGAAATAGTTTCTATTTAACCGTCCGAAAATCGAAGTCCCGCCATACAGCCCGGTATTTGCTATCAGGACGTATGACAGGATTTTTTCGACATGAACATCCGCCTCTTTGTGAAATCGTTCATTTGCAGAATTAAAAGCTGGACAGAATATAATATCTATATCCGTCATGTTTCTGAAGTAATGGACTAAATTGTCAAAGTCCCTGCAAATCAATATCACAAACCTGCCAAACGGTGTCTCGTATCTGTTTACTCCATCACCGGGTATCATTCTTGATTCCATTATCCCCGAGTCTTCAGAGGCTGACGGTGTAATCTTGGGCTGGCACGGTATATCAACATCCGATTCCATTATTACCGGGCAGATGTTTTTGTTGTCTTTGTAAAAACTACCACCAATGACAATCATATCAGGATATTTTTCCTTAATCTCATTTATCCATTCTTCACACAGGCAAAGTTCAGGTAAACAAACGATATTTGCACCATCCTCTTTGGCTATGTCGAGTGCTGAAAAAATTTTTGTTTTTACTTCGTCTTTGTTTTTAACAACGAATGGGAACGATTCTGTCAGTTCGAAACAGAATTGGACTACGGCAATTCTGACTATCTCTTGTTGTGTCGCGGAAATGGGCACAGGTTGGATCCGAGGAATGCGGATGTTTTTATTTATGTACTCGAAAACTCCAGCAAGTACTGTACCCTGTTCTGAAAGCTCCATATTCACCAGATTCTTGAGTTGTTCACATGCGTAGATTTTTTTATCCGCGGGAATGTATTCACACAAGCCTCTTGCAATACTGCCCATATTGCCCAGCGATACAATCAAAGCCAATGGGTCCTGGAGGGGTAGTTCCTGAGCGTATCTGATCGTTTCCTGTCCAATCTCTTCGAGTGGCGTGCCCTGCGTCTGTTTGCATACTGCACTTGCCCTTTCTTGAATCTCACGTATTATCTCTTTTATCCGCTCATCAATTATCGGCAGTCCCCTCTTGATCATTTTCGTTGCCCTCGGCGCTTTTTCCTCCGTGGTGTCGAGGAGGTCTGCAGCTCGATCGCAGTATAGTCTGTAGGCGTTAAGATCTCTTTTCATTATGTCGAAGTCTCGTGCATCATTGACTTCTTTGAGGGCGTTTGCGAGGTTTTCTATGGCTTTGAGGAGGTTTTCTTTATTCTCTGAGCCCTCTGAAGCTTTTTTTGCCTCGGCAAGAAAATTCTGTACCTCTGCTTCAGCTTCATGTTTATTGAAAGTTATTGTGTAGAACGACTGGTAAAATGGAAAACAGAATCTGGGGGGATTGAAGGAAGTAGACTCCTTTAATGATTTTTCAAAAAATTCGAGAGCCTTTTCTAATTCTTTTCTAAAATTCTCTTCGCTTTCTGCCTCCGTTGCCCTGTATATAGATGCCTTGCCAAGAGAATGGTTTGCAGATGCCCGTACATAGTTGTTCTTATCCTTGGTTAGTAGAATTAGGTCATCCCATGCTTGTTTTTTGTCGGGGATGCTGGGAAAGACAGAACCGAGTGCACATACTACACCCATACGCACATTCATGTTTTTGTTCTGTGTCAGCCCGTGCAGGTCCACCCCTGCCTGTTTCCTGTCAGGAGCGAGAGAAAAAGTAGCTCCAATTGAACCTGCTACTATACTCCGTACACTTCCGTCTTCGTCTTGTGTCAGCCGAACTATATCTTCCCATGCTTGTCTCCTGTCAAAAATATGGGAAAAGGAAGAAACAAGTGCAAATGCTGCTTTCCGCCGCACATACCTATACTCGCTCTGTATCAATTGATTTATGACTTTCCATATCTGTTTACTGTTAAAGATGAGTGGAATAGTAACAGCACCTGCTTCTTCATTCCATGCAGTTCTCTCATCGTACTGTATCCACCGAATTATGTCTTCCCATGCTTGTTTCTGATCCGGGACGAAGGGAAAATTAGCACAAAGTGCAACTATCGCTTTCCGCCGCACAATGCTATCCCTGTCCTGTGTCAGCCAGTGTAGGTCTTCCAATGCATATTTTCTCTCGGGAACTATGGGGAAAGCAGCACCAAGTACAATTGTTGCTTCCCTCCGCACAAAGTTATCCTCGTCCTTTATCAGCCGATGCAGATCTTTCCATACCTGTTTTATGTCAGAGGCGAGAGAAAAGGTTGAACCCAGTGCATTTACTGCATGCCTCCGCACAATGCGAGCCTCGTCCTGTGCGAGTCGATAAAGGTCTTGCCATGCCTGCTCTTTTTCAGGTATGTGGAGTAAAACAGAACCCAGTGTAGATGCTACACGCTTTCGTACATCGTTATGCTCGTCCTGTGCGAGTCGATGAAGGTCTTGCCACGCCTGTTCTTTGTCAGGTATGTGTGGTAAAACAAAGCCCAGTGCAGATGCTATATGCTTTCGTACATCGTTATGCTCGTTTTGTGCGAGCCGATGAAGGTCTTGCCACGCCTGTTCTTTGTCAGGTATGTGAGAGAAAACAGAACCCATCACAGATGCTGCAAGCTTTCGCACATCGCTGTGTTCGCCCTGTGCAAGTCGAGTAAGGTCTTGCCACGCCTGCTCTTTGTCAGGTATGTGTGAGAAAACGGAACCCATCACAGATGCTGCAAACTTTCGCACATCGCTGTGTTCGTCCTGTGCGAGTCGATGAAGGTCTTGCCATGCTTGCTCTTTGTCAGGTATGTGAGAGAAAACAGAACTCATCACAGATGCTGCAAACTTTCGCACATCGCTGTGTTCGTCCTCCGTGAGTCGAGTCAGGAATTCCACCCATGTTTTTTCTTTGCTGTGTTCGTCTTGTGTGAGCCGCATCAGGAATTTCCCCCATGCCTTTCCTTTGTAAGTGGTTTGAGAGAAGGCAAAGCCCAGTGCAACTGCTGCACGCTTTCGTACATCGCTATGCTCGTCCTGTGTGAGTCGATAGATATCTTGCCATGCCTGCTCTTTTTTAGGGGTGTGGGGGGAAGCAACGCCCAGTGCAACTGCTGCACGCTTCCGCACATCGCTATGCTTGTCCTGCGTGAGCCAATGGAGATCTTGCCATGCCTGCTCTTTTTTAGGGATGTGAGGGAATGCGATGCCTAGTGCGGCTGCTGCACGCTTTCGCACATCGCTATGCTTGTCCTGCGTGAGCCAATGGAGATCTTGCCATGCCTGCTCTTTTTTAGGGATGTGAGGGAAAACAAAGCCTATTGCGCCTGCCGCATGCTTTCGCACATCGCTGTGCTTGTCTTGTGTGAGCCGATGAAGGTCTTGCCATGCCTGCTCTCTGTCAGGTATGTGAGTGAAAGCAGAGCCCAGCGCAGATGCTGCAAGCTTTCGCACATCGCTGTGCTTGTCTTGTGTGAGCCGATGAAGGTCTTGCCATGCCTGCTCTTTGTCAGGGAGAACTGCGGAATTACTGCTGAGCTGCTTCACTGCTTCTATGCGTTCCACGATTTCACCACTCAGGGTTTTCTTATGAATCTCCGCCTGATTAACCATTTTCCCGCACCTGATACTTGATGTGGTTGGATGTAAAATACCCTTTTGATCGACAGAAATATATCCTCTTTCGGAAGTTAAAAAGCTTCTGAAAGAGGGTTATCCTACTTCTATCAATGGAAAATTAGACTGTGCCGGTTTCCATTCCTATTTGCACAAACCATCACAAACCGTTAAATTCTTCTTATTCCTCCGCCACGGCTTTCAATGCTTGCCAATATATTTCTTCACCAACCCAAAAACCCGCTTCATCGCGCAATCTATCCAATTCCTCGCGAAGTGACGCCACTCTCCCCTCTAATTTCGCCCGAATTAAAATCCCAATCACTCCTGTCTTACGCAATCCATACACATTCGCCACTCTTCTTGCCTCTAACTCATCCAAAAGAATTACCTCTGAATGCTGCTCAAACGCTAATGCAATCGTTTCTGCTTCTCCTTTATGCAATTCGCGCTCCAGCAACCTAACTACTGATTCATTACTTGGTGCAATTACCTCTATCCAACCCGTGCTGTTGGCTTCCCTGACCTCCCTGGCACCAGATCGTTCTTTTCCCTCTTCTACAACCTCTTTCCAGACCGCAGGCGTAATTAGAATATTTTCATAAAAGTCTTTCAAAAGCTCTAAACGCCCAATCCCTGCCAGGTGAATCAAAGTGGAAGAATCACAGATGGCTCCTTGCATACTCAATGTCCTCCTCCAGGTTTTTCTCTGTATAATGTCGGCGGATCTGTCGCTGTCCCAGAACATCCTCAAACTCCCAACGCGTCATCCCCGCGAGAACACATGCTTTACCTGAAGAAAGCACGCCACGCTGATACAGTGCCAACGCCAGTTCCTTACGCAACTCTGCTTCCACCTCGCCAGGAGGTAATCGGAGTGCATCCATAACATCCACCGGTATCTCCAAAATATGCCCCATTTTCTTCACCTACTCCTTTTAACACTCTTTTCCTTCCACAGTGCTTATATTATTCTACTGTTTGGTGCTTACACTATATTAAATTTATTGAAAATTTTTGGCTTTTGATTTAAATCTAATGCGAGTTCGCATAAAAGCACTAAATTAACCGCTCTGGACTACCCACCCAAGTATACCTATTATTCTTATCCGCAATTACATACCCCTTTCTGTGCAGCCAGTCTAATAAGCCTTGTAAATCACAAATATCTCTAAACAGCCGTATTAATCTCACCGATTCAAAAATTATACTGTCACAGATATAAAAGGGCATAGGGAGATATACATATTAACGTAATGCAGCGATTATGTATAGTGTGCAAAGGCTCGCGGTTATTATGCGGGCAGAAGACCTGCCCCCTGCTCGCAGCTTTGAAACAGAAGACCCTGTTTGCGGAGCTCAGCGACACAAAGGAGTTCTTCGGTCCTTCAACTTCCGTCTTCGTTGGCCGAATAGGCTATCCCTGCGTAAACGTAGGTCCGATGACGGTATTAGAAGCAGCGGAATCCAATGTTGCAATCGGAAGACTGGAAGACCCGGGCGAGTGGTTCGCTCACGGTCTCGGTATGGAACAGATAATAGAACTTAGAAGTTTCTCGTTACGCTCGAAACGCGGTGAGGACATAAAATCTCGCTCGAATTTTGTCGCGGACATGGCAGAAATAGCCCTGGCTAAGCAGCCTGTGGATGTTGAACTCACGTTTAAGAACAAACCCTCGTTTAATCTCTCGTTCTCCGATGTAACTCGACCGACAGGCGCCAGTGTGAACGTGGAAAAAATGAACGTCACCGAGAATCCGAAGATACCGAAGAAAGTAGACCGTATCGTTTCTGACGAGCTCAGAGCAGTAGAAGCCGCTGAGGGGCTGTACGACCTCGGATTAGACGTTTACAAAGTAGCGGTGATACTATCCTCGGGTGCGTTAGGATTGCGCAGTGCTAAAAAAATGGTTCCAACACGATGGAGCATCACGGCGACGGATGATGTCATTTTCAAGAAGCTGGCAGCGCAGATAAGAGAATATCCGCCTGTGGACTCCTTTTATGTTTATGAATCGTCCTACATGGACAACCATTTCCAGATACTGCTGATGCCGTCATTATTTGAGTATGAGAACTTTGAGGCGTGGCTTCCTGGCTCTGTGTGGAACAACGATGCGCTTGCGTTGGGTCAGCGACCGGTGATAATAGAGGAATACGAGGGTTTTAAAGGCCGGAAACGGTATGCCGCAGAG
This sequence comes from uncultured Halobacteria archaeon, assembly GCA_964644925.1. GTDB lineage: Archaea > Halobacteriota > Syntropharchaeia > Alkanophagales > Methanospirareceae > QEXZ01. The sequence continues at coordinate 5,940 of CAZXYJ010000038.1, forward strand.
GAAGGCGGGGGGTATTATGCGGTGCGATTGGCAGTTGCGGAGGCGCTGCATAAGATGCGGCGGCAGGCAGGCGTAGTGGTGTTCAGAGAAATCTACCCGCAGTATTTCATTCCTCTTGGCGTTTGGGTCGTTCGCGAGACGGTTAGAGCTGCGTTTAGAAATAGGGGTGGGAAGTTCAACACAAAAAAGGAGGCATTGGATTTTATAGATTCAAGATTGCAAGCAAAGGCGGGGCTAAAGCTAAGAATACAGGATTTTGAAGTGCAGAGTGCGATATTGAGACAGAGACGGCTTACGGATTTTTGATACCGAAACGGGCGGATTATTACGGGTTGTCGGGTGGTAATAGCCGCAAAATATTATTAAGGATTGGCAAGTTTTGAAGCGATATTCGGAATATTCACGTGGGCTGCATTCATTGAGACTTTTGCAGGGAAATATATGAGATAATCCGCATAAAGGGAGTGAATAATGTAACATCTCCAAAACCCCCTTCTCAACGTTTATTTCTGAGTCGCTTCGCTTTTTACCGTCACTTAGTTTTTGGTCTATATTTTATGGATAAAAGAAACTTGCGTTGTGAATTTTTGGAAATATTTGATTTTCTATTTATCTGCTGTTATCGGCTGTTTTCAGTCTTTGGGCTTGGTCAAGCATTGATATCACGGTTCTTACTTCATCCATTTCACGCCACCCACTACCTAACTTCAAATCTTGGATGACTTTTCTAGAGAACTTTAAATTCTGGTCAGGGCTCAGAAGATTGTAAGATGGTGCTAATGTCAAAATTTTCTTCAGTAACTTTGAGGTATCAGGATGTTTTTTACTCACAATTTTATCTAATTGTATATAATATTCCTCGGAACAATTCATGAGATCGTCTGCGAACAAAAGAGCATTTCTTACCCAAAACTGTGTCTTCTTTGTTTCCCTCTCCTTTGAAAACACTTCGATGTCGTGAAGAGTTCGTGAATCAATCTCAAGTCGAGGTTCATGCCCAAGAGACCTTTGAAGCGCGTATAACGGTGGATGATGAGCCAATGAGTTGAGCAATATTTCTACATCGCTATGCTTTTGAGGTTGATAAATAAATCCACGAAAATCTTGTAACTTCAAAACCCAATGTCCAATTTCATGAGTTACAAGTATTGGATTTAGAGTTACATCACTAAGGGAATCTAACCATAGTGAAAGCACAACTTTCCCTTTAACGATAACAGGGAAAGCAGTATTTAGTTCCCCCGAGAACGAACTTAATTGCGGATGTTCTCTTCTATTGCCTACCATAACTTCAATTGGAACTCCTATTTTTTGTTCACTGAGGGATCGCCATAATTCGAGCATTGCAACTATTGGTTCATCTGCTTGCTCATGGAGAGCAGTTTCACGATAGAGTCTCATTATGTCGTTCCCCATTAAGTAATATATTTACGAAAATATACCTGCTGTTAAATACAGTTCTACTTAATCAATCTTTGTAGTCGATTCCTGTTTTTGCAACAGGTTTTCCATCAATATAGATTATAATCTCCCTATTTTTAAGGCTCCAAGTAACAGCAACCATATGGCTTTTATCTGGATCTAACGAAGAAACATCATGTTCAACCTCGGTTGTTCCTTTCCCTATGTAGATGTGAGAGAATTTTAACTTGTTATCCATGTTCTTATCAATAAAGATACTACCGTTGCGAGGATTAAGCTGAATTAATGGAATGAATCTGTTATCATTAAATTTCATCTTTCCTTCAGTAATCCAGAAACTGATTGTACCCTCTCTTATATCAACATCTTGGTTACTCATCTTCTCTCTCCTCCTCAACGCCTTTTTTGTACTCTTGAGTGATTCGTGGACCATTCAACACATCACCTCTGACATTATAGTTAATTTGAATACCGTGGTGTTGCTGGTAATTAAGCTGTAAGATTTTATCGACCTTTGTATTGATTTGTGTATCGATTGTATTAATTTGACCTTTAAGAGCCCTGTAAGCTATTATTAAGCCAAGGATAGTTAAAGGCACACCTAAGACTGCTGCCCAATATGCCAAATCTTGTAAAGTCATATTTCACTCCATATTTTTAAATAAAACCTAAGAAATAGCATATATATAAAACTTCGCATAATTTCAATTATGCGCAGTAATGAATATCAAAAAGAGCGAAAAGAAGGCATTTTTGCCTTCTTTTCAAAAGAAAGCCTCGGAGGCGCAAAGTAGGATATTACGGCAAAGAATGCTTACGAATTTTTAGCGTTTTCTCTCATTTTCATTTCTACAGAAAAATCTGATTATCAAAAGTAATAAGTACGCAGGGTTATAAAATATTAGTCGGAAACAGTTTGAGAAGAGGTCGGGGCGATGAAAAAGGAGATGAAGTTTGGCACTCAATGTGTTCATGCGGGAGAAAAGCCAGATCCTTTGTACGGGGCGCATACAACGCCGATATATCAGACATCCACCTTTGTATTTGATAGTGCTGAGCAGGGTGCGGCAAGGTTTGCCGGCGAAGAAGAAGGATATACGTACATACGTATGGCGCCGAACACGCCCACACATGCAGTTTTAGTCGAGAAAATTGCTGCTCTTGAAGGCGGCGAAACTGGTCAAACCTTCTCATCGGGCATGGCTGCCATAACCGCGGTTGCTCTTTCTCAGTTAGAAAAGGGAGACCACCTGTTATCAACCGATGTAATTTACGGCTCTACTTATGGATTATTCTCTTCAATTCTAACCAAGTTCGGCATAGAGGTCAATTTTGCCGATACGTCTAATCTCGAAAAAGTGAAGGACAACTTAAGAAAAAACACCAAAATGATGTTCTTAGAAACACCAGCAAACCCTACCATGGCCATCTGTGATATCCAGGAGATATGCAAAATGGGCAGGGAGATCGGTGCTCTTTCTGTCGTTGACAACACGTTTGCAACTCCTCGCTTTCAGAGACCATTAAAATTGGGCGCGGACGTTGTTGTTCATAGCTGTACAAAATACATAGGTGGTCACGCAGATATTTTAGGAGGCGTGGTTGTTGGAAGAAAAGAATTTGTCGAAAGCAGGATATCTGTGGTTAATTATACTGGCGGAACAATGGGTCCGCATGAAGCCTGGTTGTGTATCAGAGGATTGAAGACGCTACATCTAAGAATGGAAAAGCACGCCAGCAATGCTATGAAAGTTGCCGAATTCTTAGAGGCACATCCTGAAATTGAGTGGGTCAGATATCCAGGATTGCCAAGCCATCCACAATATGAAATTGCAAAAAAGCAGATGAGCGGTTTTGGTGGCATGATCTCTTTTGGAATCAAGGGCGGCATAGAAGCGGGACGCAAGCTCATGAACAGCGTTGAACTGTGTACTTTAGCTGTTAGCCTCGGGTCTGTTGATACCTTAATTCAACATCCCGCCTCTATGACCCACGCGAATATACCCAGAGAAGTCAGGTTGAAGACGGGAATAACCGATGATTTGGTTAGAATCTCAGTAGGTGTAGAAGAGCCCGAAGACATAATAGCAGATCTGGATCAAGCCTTAGTGACGACTTCACGCTGAAGCGGGAAGCGTCAAACCAGCCTTCGGATAAGCGTGTACGCTAATGAAATATAAGGAGATGATGAAATGGGGAAAGAAATAGCCGCATTCGATTACGAAGAGGAAAGAAAGAAGTTCAAATGGGATATTCCTGAAGACTACAACTTTGTTGATGCTATTAGAAGATGGGCAGACGATAGAACAAAGTTGATGACGATTACTGAGCATCCAGACGGGAGGATTGAGAGAGCAGGATACTGGGAGGTGTGGGACAGTGCCATGAGATTTGGAAACGTCTTGAGAGATTCAGGCATACACAAAGGTGATCGTGTTTTGGTGATACTTCCGAGGGGAACGGATGTTTATACTGTAAGCATCGGTATTTGGGCAATAGGCGGCGTTGTTGTTCCTGGTACAATAATGCTCAGGAGAGCAGATATAGAATATAGGATTTTAGATGCCGGGGTCAAGGCTTTAATTACAAGT
>CAZXYJ010000039.1:0-9638 GCA_964644925.1 uncultured Halobacteria archaeon
TGCCCTGTAACCAAACGCAATCCGCAAATCGCATGCTTACTAACGTGCCGTCAACGTCAAACGAGAAAACTTTTATGCCGTTTCCGCTCTTCCTGACTTGTCGCAGCATCTTTTATGTTTGGTTAATCGGACAATGTCAAGTTATTTTCCTCCAGTACCTCTTCTAACGCATCTAATGTCCGCATCACTTCTCGCTCTGTTATATTCCCCATTGTAGCTATCCTGAATATCTCACCCTTCAGTTTTTCCTGCCCTCCTGCCACCATCACACCTCTTTTTCGCATACCACCTCTGAGCTGCTCATCCGTGATGCTGCCGTTGGCAACGGGAATCTCAATCGCGGTGACGGTGTTAGAATAATCACTTACCTCGTTTAGCTTCGGGAATAAACGGAGACCCATGCCAGTAACCGCATCTCGAACCGTCTTTGCCATCCCCCGGTGCCTTTCTATCCGGTTCTCCATACCTTCCTCTTGTATCACCGCTAACGCTTCGTGAAGCGCGAAGAAGAGAGGCAAAGCAGGCGTGTACGGCGTCTGTTTCTTCTCTAAACTCTTCTTATAAGCGATAAGGTCCATGTAATAGGGTCTTCTTTCGTTCTCACGTATCATCTCCCACGCATGCTCGCTAACTGAGAGTGCCGACAGCCCGGGTGGCGCACCCAGGCATTTTTGCGAGCCCACAATGGCGATGTCCGCACCAAGCTCATCCACGGGGACCTTATCACCACCTATGGATGTTATACAATCAAGCACGAAAACGGCATCGTGTTTCCTCGCAAGTTTTCCCACTTCTTTTGCCGGGTTGAGTATGCCCGTAGATGTCTCATTATGCACCATTGTAACTATCTTGCTCTTGGGGTCGGAACTGGAACTGGAACTGTTTTCCAATGCCTCTTTTACTGCTTCTAACTCGATTGAATGTCCCCATTCGAAATTCACATTCACCAGTGTAACTGCGTCTGTTTTATACCTAACTGCAATTTCTCCAAACCGCTCACCAAATTTGCCGTTTGCTATGCACACCATTTTTGTTTCATTGCCGGCAAGATTGCCTATCGCCGCTTCCATTGCGCACGTTCCCGACCCGCTCAGCACAAAGAGGTCGTTTTTTGTCTGATATATGTCCTTCAGCGTTTCCACTATCTCTTCGTACATCGCTCCAAATTCGTCTCCCCGGTGGAATATCATTGGCTTTGTCATCGCTTCACGAATGCGTGGCAATACCGGCACCGGTCCCGGAATCATTAATAATTCTTTTTCCATTTTTGTTACCCCTAATTCCAAATCAAGTTCGTCAAGACTCTTCTGGCCTTTTCCCGTCACCACCCAATTATAAGGTCTCTTTCCATCGCGTTTCACTATCTTCTCCTCCTCCAACAGCCGTAAATGATGAAACGAAGAGGAATAACTCATTGCTGCCGATTCCGATATCGCTTTTATCGTGAGTTCCGTCCCGTCCTCACGCATTTCCTCACTGTTACTCACTGCTGCATCCGTTGCTGCTTCCGTTGGCGTTGACATCGCCAGCGTCTCAAGTATCTTTGTCCTCGCGTGTAATCCCTGCTCAACGTTTCTTTTGCGCTCTAAGTACGCATTTGGATGATGCTCGAAATCAAAATAGCCTTCTTTTCGCCTTTTCACAGTATAATAAGGTATAGCTTCCTTCTATTTAAGACGCAGATTTACACGGATTTACGCAGATTTATTTTAGCCTAACCGTATTGATTCTTATCATCTGTGTTAATCTGCGTTAATCTGTGTCTATAATTTATTTTCTGTTTTCTTGTTACTCAGCCCCTTTATCCTTTCACACGCTTCTTTTAGCCTTTCCACGCTCACACAAAGCGAGAAACGAACGAACCCTTCTCCGTTTTCGCCGAATCCTATTCCCGGAGTTACAACCAGTCCTTCACGTTCCAGCAAGAACATAGAAAACTGAATGGATGAGAATCCGGGAGGGACTTTTGCCCACAGGTAGAAAGTAGCTTTGGGCTTTTTTACTTCCATTCCTGCCGAACTCAACGCATCAAATAGAATGTCTCTTCTTTGTCTATAAACCGCCACGTTTGCCTTTACACAGTCCTGAGGACCTGTTAACGCTGTCGTGCCTGCTATCTGAACGGCCTGGAAAGCACCGGAATCAATGTTGGTTTTTACAAGTCCCAGACCTTTTAATAGTTCGGAATTCCCAACTGCATAGCCTATTCGCCATCCGGTCATGTTATACGTCTTGGATAACGAGTTAAATTCGATGCCTACCTCATCGGCACCCGCAACAGCCAGGAAACTCGGCGCTTCGTAACCATCAAAAGTCAGCTCAGAGTACGGGTTATCGTGGAGAATGACGATGTCGTGTTCACGAGCGAAATCCACAACTTCTTTAAAGAAGGTTTTGTCAACCGTTGCAGCAGTGGGATTATTGGGATAATTTAAGAACATGACTTTTGCTTTACTTGCCGTTTCCCTGTCTATGTCGTTCAGCACGGGCTTAAATCCGTTCTCTTGCCGTAGAGGCATCAAGTGCGGGATGCCGTCTGCCAGTACCGTTGCGTTATTATATACCGGGTATGCGGGGTCAGGGACGAGAGCAACATCGCCGTGGTCTAAAAACGCGAATGCTGAATGTGCTATCCCTTCTTTTGAACCTATCAACGTTAAGACTTCATCCTCGGCGTCTAAACGCACGTGCTTTTCGCGGTTGTACCATGCAGCTACGGCTTCACGGAAAGACAGCATCCCCTCGTAGGTGGGGTAGCAATGATTTGAAGGGTCTTTCGCAGCATGACAAATTGCTTCTACTATGTGCGGAGGTGTGGGCAAATCAGGGTCACCAATGCCCAGGTCTATTATATCCGCTCCTTTCTTTTCCGCTTCTCTCTTCCTCTTATCTATCTCTGCAAACAGATAGGGAGGCAAAGAGCGTATTCTTTCCGAAAACATTTGGGGATTATGTACCTGTTTGACAATTATATAATTCTTAGCACTTATTATTTTTATACGCATCGCAGGTTAAAAACATCAGGGGGTAAAAATAAAAAAAAACAATGGAGGGGCTGCAGAAAGAAGAAATTGTAAAGAAATGCACCGAAATGCTTGGGGATATGACGCGTGATGTTACCGTTCCACGAAACATAAGGAAAAGGATGAATAAACTAAAGGATAATCTGCTGAACGGCGATGAACCGCTGGCGGAGAGGGCAACATCAGCGATTTACGAGCTGGAAGAGCTGGCTAACAATCAAAATGTTACGTCACATACGAGGACGCTGGTATGGAACCTAATGAGTCAACTGGAAACGGTTTCGGTTGAATAGTAAAACTTTTTAGAAAAAAGTTTTATCAAAAACTGGTTTCTTTGGTAAAGCTGTCTCGTGAAAATCTGTGTAATCTGGTGGTTAATAAAAAGAGAGATATGATAACGATAGCAATTGCGGGAAAACCGAATTCCGGTAAATCCACCTTCTTCAAGGCGGCTACACTTGCAGACGTTGAGATAGCTTCGTATCCGTTCACAACCATATCACCCAATGTTGGCGTGGCTTACGTAAGGGTGAAATGCCCTTGCAAAGACAAAGAGATTCAACAGGAGATAGGCAGAGAATGCGGGAATTGTGTGGATGGTTTTCGTTTCGTGCCTGTGGAACTCCTGGACGTGGCAGGATTAGTCAGAGGTGCGCATGAAGGGCGAGGACTGGGGAATGAATTCTTAGACGAACTCAGGCAGGCGGAGGCGATAATACACGTTGTTGATGCTTCCGGTGGAACGGATGCAGACGGAAACGCAGCAGAAATTGGCAGTCATGACCCGCTTGAAGACGTTCTCTTTTTCCAGTATGAGTTGAACGAGTGGGTGAAGGGGATATTAAGCAGAAATAGACGTAAGATAGAGAGGAAGGCGAAATTAGAAGGTATGAAGATACCGAGATTGGTTTCTGAGCAATTAGCTGGCGTTGGTGTAACCGAAGAGCAGGTAAAAGCAGCTATATTGGGCTCTCGCGTTCGAGATAAGCCTGACATGAACTCGTGGGACGAAGACGACATGAAGGATTTAGCCTCGCAAATAATAAAAAAGAGCAAGAAAATGATTATCGCTGCAAATAAAGCCGATATAGCGCCGGAAGCGAACGTGATAAAGCTGAAGGAGCTTGAACTCGAAAGAGAAAGCAAAGAAGAAGAAGCTGCAGTGGTGATTCCTTCTTCCGCAGAAGCAGAGCTTGCGTTGAGAACCGCTGCGAAGCACGAGTTCATAAAATACTTACCGGGGGATACGGATTTTGAGATTGCTCATAATGCCGAAGCGGAACTCACGGAAAAACAAAAAGAAGGTCTGGAAAGGTTAAGAAAACTAATTCACGCATATAACGGCACGGGAACGGGAGTTCAAGCAATTATAAATCGTGTCGTGTTCGATTTGCTGGATTACGTGGTTGCGTATCCCGTGGAGGACGAGCACAAGTACAGTGATGCCTCAGGCAGAATCCTGCCGGATGCGTTTCTTTTGAAAGCAGGTAGCACCGCCAGAGACCTGGCTTTTGCTGTTCATTCTGATATTGGTGAAAGTTTTCTTTATGCCGTGGATGCGAGAACGAAACGAAGGCTGGGTGAGAAATACGCATTGAGAAATAATGATATAATTAAGGTGGTGTATACGTCGAGATAATAAATAAAAACCACAGAGACGCAGAGACACGGAGGAGGAAAGAATGAAGAATACAAGTGAGAGAATAGATAGATACAAAAATTCTAATTGATAAGTTCTCTGATTCTCGGTGTCTCCGTGGTGAACAACATGATTTAATAATAAACTTTTATGCCAAGTCCAACAATCTCACTAACTCCTGCATCAATTCCCGGCTTTGAATTTTTGTTGGCTATGGGTGGGGTATTGGTTGTGATATATTTGAGTGGGCGAAAATTTTAAATTGATTATAGTGGATATGTAGAAATAGACGTAGAGCATTTGTTATGCTAAGGCAAATAGAAGAAGGCGATACAAAGAGAGGGATTATTATTCCAAAGGATAAAATTAAGGAGTTTGTGGAGTTTCAAAAGGGGTGAGTGAAGAGAAATCAAGAAGATAGGAGGTTCATCAAGAGGGATGTATTTACGCAATATTGCGGATATAATGCCAAAATGGAAGGATATGCGACATTGAAGTCGTATATACCAAAGTTAGACGACATTGCCCGCATTAAACAAAAAGTTAATATAAGGGCTAAGGTTATATTATAGAATATAGGAGGTAATTAAATATGGCTAAGAAAGTTTCGTTGATCAATATGAAAGGAGGTGTAGGAAAATCTACCCTTACTATCAATCTTGCGTGGCACTTTGCCGCAAAGAGCGAATGGAACAAAAAAGTATTAGTAGTCGATCTTGATCCTCAATTCAATGCGAGTCAATATCTTATTGGACAAACTGAATACAGGAAAATCCTTGACAATAACATCCCAACAATCTGGAATGTTTTTGAGCAATTTACACACTTACCAGGACTACCAACACCTTCGTCTTTAGAACCAAAGAAAGTGATCTACAAAGTTAGAGAGTTCTATAGAGGCGGGTGCATTGACTTAATTCCTTCTCGTTTAGAACTGGCCTTTTCACTACGAAATCCGGGACAGAAAGAACAACTCCTTGCAAAGCTTATCGCTAAAATTGGGGAGAAGTATGAACTTATCCTTTTGGATTGTGCGCCGACAGAATCCTTCCTCACCATGGCTGCTTATTTGGCAAGCGACTATCTTCTTGTCCCTGTAAAACCAGAGTATCTATCCTCGATCGGTCTTCCTTTGCTTGTCAACTCAATGGAGGAGTTCAAAAAACACCACGAAGATCACAATTTAGAACTAGCTGGGATTGTTTTCAATGCCACTTCAGATTATGTTCCTGAGGAAGTTAAGTCTAAGGCAGAAGTCAAAAATATTGCCCAAAAGAATGAGTGGTACCTTTTTGAAAATGAAATCCGTTATTCACGTTCATATCCTAAAGGTGCGCGCGAAGGTCAACCAATTTTCAGAACATCTTATTCACGCTATACTCAAGCCGCTCGGTTTCAAGCATTTGCGGAGGAATTTGCACAGAGGATAGGTCTATGAAAACACAACGAGAATTAGATTTGTTGGTCGATTTAGCAAAATTGCTAAAAAAGTATGGCCCAGAGCCTTTTGAATCGCTTGCAGTATCGATATCATCACTAGAAATGACTCAACACCTGTCGGTTATTCTAACACAGGCCGCAAAGATAGGTCGCAGCATTCCAAAAACGAAAAGAGAGACTGGACCTAAAGAAAAACCATCGGTTCCAAGGTCACTAGCTACTCTTGAAAGCGTAGAGCAAGGAAAGTATCAACTCTTAATGAGCTTTTATACTGACTTAATTGCAAAGAAAGTTTTACTATCCCTAAGAGACGTTAAAGAATTTGCAATAGACTGTGGGTTGCCAGAAGTTCGTGCTAAATCAAGGCAAAAAGCTATCAGTCCACTTATTGGTTCATTAATTAAACTCCCAAATGAACAGTTAGTGGCAAAAATTCAATCACTCAAAGGGTACGACATGGGCGATCGTAGCTTAGAAGGTTGGAGTAATCTAATACTAGATAAGCACCGAAGGTTAGATGAAAGCAGTGAATAGGAAATGCGGGCAACATCGTATATGCTGGAAACGTTATGCGATCTATCCCACTACTAAAAAGTTTTAGCTTTTCGGTCCTCTCAACAACCTTTTCCAATCCATTACAACCACTATAACCCCCGCGATTAATGCCGATGCTATCTCCTGGATAATAAACATCTTTGAACTTGGAACTATCCCATAAGAGCCAAATAAGAGGCTTAAAATTGATGATTAAAGAGATACAAACTTTAAATATTTTAAATTCCAAGTACTATATTTAATAATAATGTGAAAATAGCAAACATTGCGTCTTTCGTACGAAGAAAGAGAAAAAATCAGAAGTTAGGAGGAAATTAGAAAAATGTCAGAAGAAAAATTGCCGAATATAATAATATTGGATATTGAGTCAAGAAACCATCTTGAAAAGGATTGTGGTGGAGATGTTTCCAAATTAAAGATAGGCATAGCAGGTATCAAGTTTTTTGGCCAAGATAAATTCTTATTTTTTGATGAGTCAAATATCGATGAGTTAGAAAATATCCTGTTAGATGTTGATGAAATAATTGGATTTAATCTGGTGGGACATAATGGTTTGGATTATAAGATGCTTGAAAATTATAGGATTTGCGTAGAACCGCTAATTCCAAAGACCTTCGATCTTATGACGGTAATGATTAGAACGTTTGGCTCCTATAAGGGTCTGAGTTTAGACAATATTGCAGAAAATACATTTGGTATAAATAAGAAAAATACTAAAAAAGCAACTTACAAGCTGATTCAAAGTAAACAAATAGAGAAAGTCAAAGACAATCTAAAGCATGAATTGAGAATAATTGAGATGCTTTATTTAATCGTGGTAAATGGTGGAGTAATGAGATTCAGGACTTCTTTGGGTCTTATAGATGAACATGAACTACCTCCACTTGCAGGGATATTTCCAGAAATTGGGGAAGAGATTATTGAGCCCTATGATTTCCCCGTTGGAGGTATGAGACTTCAGATAAAAGACAAATTTGAGGATGTTGTTAGATGCGAAAAATGCAAAAAACATTGGAGAATCAAAAGTATTTGTTATTATGGAGACACTATGCCTCAAAAATTATATTGTCCAAAATGTGGAAACTTCCTGATTGAAGTAAGAGCCAGCATGTTCGGAGAACAAACCAAAATCAGTGAAGTATATCTTTCGTGAAATAAAGAGGAAGTAAAATGAATGGAAAAAAGTATCTCGTTTATTTGGATATTCTGGGATTTGAAATATTGGCAGAAGAAATAGAAGAGGAGAGAGGAATAGAGTCGAGAGAAGTCAGGGAAAAATTTATTGATGTAATAAACGAAAGAGTGAAGACGATAGAAAGAGGAGGCGGAATTATAGGTAAGAGGTATGGGGAAAGTGATGACTGGCTTCTCCTTACCGATTCCCTTGAGAATGTGTTTGAAAGTATTCTTAAGATTTTAGACCACCACACACCATATAAAGGCTTTGAAGAAATACCGTTGGAAATTGCTATTGGAACAGGAGAATACGATAAATGGGCAAGATTTGATGGTAAAGAACTCATTATTGAAAAATCTACGATAAAATTCCTCAAAACAAAAATCATAGGTTATTATCACGACTGGTATAAACAAAAGTATAACAATGAACCACCAAAGTCCACTTTTATTGTTCTTACGGAATCGGCATATCATGAATTAGAGCCTCTGGACAGGAAAATATGTCAAAAAGTTGGATGCACGTACGAGGAAGATGACCGAGAAAAAATTATTATTTTTTTCAGTGCCGATGTGGATAAAGTCAAGCAGAGAGGAAGAGTATTTAAATTTTTGGAGAAAATAGGATATGCGGGCAATAAATGGTATGGAAGGATTGATGAGGTATATGTTCCTCCCTTAGAGTATGATGACGTGGCGAGGACGCTGAAAGAAAAGAGAATTGTTTTTATTACCGGGACTCAAGAATATGGGAAAACATATACTGCTGTCAGGCTTATGTGGGAGTACTATAATAGCGGATATGAGCCGAGATGGATTAAGGGTGGGGAACCAACAGAAAGGGTTGGGGTTAGAAAAAAGTTAGAAAATATAAGAGCGGAGCTGAAGCCTAGACATATTATCTATTTTGAGGACCCTTTTGGAAAAACGAAATATGAGAGAAGAGAGGGTTTAGAAAGAGAAATTGGAACGATAATAGATACGGTAAAGCAAGTTGAGGATGTTTATGTAATAATAACTTCAAGGGAGGAGGTTTTTAAGGAATTTGAAAAAGAGAAATTATCAGCAAAGGAGCTTAAAGAGTTTGAGGAGAAATTGAGTATTAAAAAGCCCTCTTATGATGATGAAAAAAGAAAAGAAATTCTTCTTAAGTGGGCAGAAGCAGAAAATTGTAAATGGCTTAGAAATAAAGAATTAAAGGAATTGGTTTTAGATTATATGTGGTCTGAAACGATTTTACCTACGCCTCTGAGTATAAAGGACTTTGCAGTAGCTACTTTCGACATAGAAGGAGAAGATGAACTAAAAGAAAAAATAGAAGAGAAATCAAAAGAAACAGCAAAGGCATTTGCAGAAGAAATAAAAAATATGACCGATGATAAGATATTATTCTTATCATTTCCGTTTATTTCCAAGTATTTTAAAGTTGAGTTTGTTAGAGTAACGTATCAGGAATTGGTGAAGGAATTAAATTTAAAATATGCCTGGGAGTTTGGTAGGATTTTTAATTGGTTTTACGAGGATAAAATTAACATAAGTGAGAAATACATAGTATTTTCTCATTCCTCATATTCTGAAGCTTTACCGTATCTTCTTGTTGAAGATGGATATATCACACGAATAAATAGGGAGATTTTTAGTAAATTATTGCTCAAACTCTCAGAAAAGGATGCGGCTGCTTGGCATGTTGCAAGTGCTGTGGCAGCTAATTTCGGTAAACTTCCTGAGAATGTAAGGAATAAATTGTTGCTCAAACTCTCAGAAAAGGATGAGGCTGCAGAGGATGTTGCAAGTGCTGTGGCAGC
>CAZXYJ010000040.1:0-9117 GCA_964644925.1 uncultured Halobacteria archaeon
TGATCGGCACATTCCTCTCCAATTTACCCCAGATTACCTTCAGATTGTGCGCTGTGCATACCAGATTATGCTCCATGCGTGTTCGGTTAAGTAACCCATCGCTCCATCAACCTCTCCCGCTTAACATTAGGATCGCATCCTTGGCCGAGATAAATGTTGTATAAGGTGAGCATATCCAGTTTCAGCCCCATGCATTCAACTACTTCGGTCAATAATCGGTCTGCTTGTTCAGTAAATACCTTTGCCCATCGTAAATGCGTGTATCGATTGGCGTTTTCTGGATTTGCATTACGAACCAGCCGGAGTATTCTACGTGAGCACATTAACGTCAGAATAGCAATCCAAATCAAGCATTTCACGATGTTTGGATTTTCGCTCGGTATCTGATCCATGCGGTAGTGACTTTTTAACTCCTTGAATATTAGTTCTATTTCCCATCTCGCCCCGTACAGGAGTGCAATCTCCTCAGCGGATAAGATATCAACGCGAATATTAGTCAAATATGAGTGATACTTCCCTGAGTCAGAATTGAAAGCACATACCATTCTAAATCTTCTCTTCACCGTGCTTTGTTTTCCCTTCTGTCAAAGAATAGGTATTTGAAGTATCCAAGGTCGATGAGCAGGATAAGGTCCCTGAGCCAGGGTCCCAATCGGAGTATTTTAGCCTCTGAGGTCCTTTCCGGGTATATCCTCACCGATTTAGGGCTATCGGCAACAGCACTAACGATACATGAGACTTTAACGCCAGCAGCGATTTTCTTCGTTCTTGCAGCAGGCCATATCTTCGCAAGAGATTCATGCAGTCGGATAATCGTGCTGTCTTGAATAACCAAATCCTTAAAACGCTTCAATTTGTCATCCAAAACACGACCGGTTTGCTGTGCTTGAAACTCAATCGCATGAAGCACACACTTTCTGAGAAAATCGACCATCTCAGGTGTGAACCTGTCGTGGAAACTACTTATGCTCAATGTGGTCTTCGCTTTTTCCTCGTATTTCCGTTTTAGCCCCCTGATAGTACTCAAAAAACGTACCCCAAATCCGAGCGTTGTTACCCAAAAAAGGATGACTACGTCAATTTTACGCTCCCGTTTAACAACGCCTGTTTCTCTTGCAGTGTTTCTCAAAAAATCCTCTGGAAACATCTCAACAATGGTCTGTACCGTAGGATCTACACTATTTTCCTTATCTGAAATCATACATTGGCTCACCAGGCAAAAGAATCGCTTTTAGGCTATATAAAAAATATCAATAGTTAGAATGTCAATCTCTTATCCGAACACGCATGAAAATCTGCCAGATTGCAATTGGTAGAATAAAAAAAGGGAGAGTTGAAGGCTATCTGCCTATGGAAGCATTGGAGATAACAATGCCTTCAGGAGCCATTATGGATGCGTTATCAGGAGGAGAACTCGGCTGGAGGGACACCTTTGATGAGGCGTATGGGGAATACTTTGAGGATGTTGAAGACTATGAAGATAAAAAGAAAAAGGGCAAATCAGGGGGAAAGCGGCGTGCCAAAATTAGGAAGTAAGAAATATGACATAACTAAATTTTCTATGCAAGAAATGCAAAAGAGAATTCGATTGTGACGTGGGTAAAATCTCTTTCCCCATAGAGGAAAATCGCCCTCGTTTTGAGAAGGACATCGTGTGCCCCCGATGTGGGATTTTATCCATGGATGAAGTCGAATTGACAGAACCCGGACAAACTCAACTGGGAGCGGTTTTCTTTGCGGAACTCGAATGAAACGGAGGAAGAAGTAACTGAGTGAGTCATGCCAAAAAAGAAAAAGAAGAAGAAATTTTCTGAAGATTTATGGTCTTCAGCCAGGACAAAATATCACCTCAGTTCACGTCAAATAGAAATGGCAAAGAAACTCGGTTTTTATGGACCTTTTTCCGGCACACGCCATCGGTTTAAGGTTTATGAGCAGTTAACTCTCCCATTTATATTTGAAATGAGTTCATATTATGACTATTATATCATGTAAGGCGTGAAAAGAGAGCATCAAAGAATGCCTCTATTATGTTCAAAGCATGCATGCAATACTCCTTGCTAAGAATAATAGTATTTTCTTCGTCAACAGATATATCCGAGCGCTTAGTTATGTATGATCGAATTTTTTGAGCTTTATCAGTATTATCTAAACGTCCTTCATTATGAATGATGAAGTTTCTAATCCACTTAAAATATTTTAGTTCTTTCCGAGAGGGGTCGTTATCTGGAAAATTAATTCCTTTAGATAAGCAATTTTGCAAATGATTTCGTTTATGCTCATAATATGAATAACAGGCTACAAAAAAGGAACTTCGAAGAATATTTGGGAATATCTTCGTGAGTTCCCATCCCATATTGGCAGCAGCATCATAAAGATATTCCTTTTCTTTTTCAGTAAGTTTTTCTGCTTCAGTGTTAATTCTTTTTGGGATATCTTCTGACTCCTTCTGTAATAATTCTTCTAAAGTAGCAAGGAAATCTTTTAGGCACTGTAAATCTATTATTTTGATTTTTAACCATTCAATATGCATTTTTATTTACAATATCCTCCTATCCTTTTTATGTATCTTAATTATTTTGTTTTCTGAAAGAAGAAGCTGTGAAGCTGCCTGCAATTTTGTATATACTATACTACATCTATAACAGTTTAAATGCAATTGAGATGTGAAAACTGTAGTGAGGGACTAAATAACCCAGCATATTTAGAAAAAAATTATCTTACCGCATGCCCTAATTGTCATACATGGCTTTATTTCAATAGTCAAAAGCAAGATATAGAAATTATAGGTGAGATAAGACCAAAAGAGCATCCTTTGGGTTTTTTAGCCATAGTTTTAGAGATGCCGACTATTAAAAAGGAAGAAGAAAAGGAAGAAGAATGATTATCCCTTTAGTTGTTCTCCTCTTTACTTCTAAATATTCTTTCTGGTATTGCCACTAGCGATGATAATACTCCAATTACAAGATATATATTCCAACTGAGCAGTGAAAATGAAAGTGATGGATAAGTTTGGGATAAGATTGTTTGTTCTATGGTTTCGATAAGCCCGATGTTGAGAAATTGGAGTCCAATGGCTAGAAAAGTGCTATATAAAATCATTACTATGAAAAATCCTATTAAAGCAATAAGGAAACCATGATGAAATAACGAGTAAAATTGATAGGAACCAAACGAAATAGCCCAAGTAAAGGGAAGGTTGCACATCATAATTATCCCGCAAATTGTCAAAACGACTCTATGTTCTCGCTTCAGTCCTCGTGTAATATAAATCAGAGAACCAAAAATTATGAAGAAAATGATAAAACCTAAAATTGTCCCAAGGATGTATACTATATCGACCATTTTCTTGTTTCCTTCTTGATGAGAGTAACTAATCAATATAAATTATAGTATATATAAATGTTATCTCTAAAAATGTACCCTCACCTAAATATTACATCAGATTTGATATTTAATTCAAAAGCATCTGTGATAATTTCCCTAACTCGGACAGTGTGAGCCCCCCGGGAATAGCCAAGATTCGACATACCCTTTCTCCTTCTTCTGCTTTGCGTTTCTTCATAATTACTACCCCACCTTATTCTTTAAGATATAAAGAGGTATTTAGAGGTATCCCAAGAATTTTGCACTTTACATTTTGCATTTAAAACGCCTCCCCTCTTTCTACCTCCAGCACCTTTATTATCTCCTCATAAACCGTTTTTAATTCCTTTTTCTTTACGCGTCCCAGAAGCTTCTTTATCACTAATTCCGGTGTGCTCGACCCGATATGGCTGAACATCGGCTGTCTATCAACGATAATGTTTCCCGCGGCATCCAAGCCCTCTGACTCTATCCCGTCCACACGCACCTTCTCCATACTTATATGCGGCAACAACTCATGAATCAGATGCGTTATCACCACGGCAATCGTATCCTTCGGCATATAATTCAAGATAGCCGCCATTATCCGTCCCATTGCGCCGGGTTCGGTAAGCGCCTCCAGTTCGTCTATTAACACCACCTTCGCTCCTTCTCGCATGAATATCCGGCTCAATGCACGCATCGAATATTCAAACGACCCGGTCTTCTTTATCATCTTCCTCCTGTATAAATACAGAGGCGTCAGCGGTATTTCCGCTCGCTCCGCAGGCACTGGCAGACCCAGTTCCGTGAGAATGACCGAAGTTGCAAGCATAATCAACAACGATGTTTTTCCTCCGCTGTTCGCACCCGTAAGAATGGCTACCGGATGCGGTGCAGCGCCGAAGATACCCAAATTCGTTTTTCCTATCGAATAAGAAACGGGCACCACGGGCTCACCACCGCTCAGCTCTTCACTGACCAGAAATATGTTTCTACCCATGAACACGCCCAACCCCTCCTCGCTTAGTTCCGGCATATTCAACTTGAAATCACGGCTAAATTGCATCACAGCCAGCATAAAATCGAGATAGAAAATCTTTTCGATTGCAGTGCTCACCTGTGCTCTATGTTGCTCCAGTTGCTTTGCAAATTCTCTTAGCTTGTAATATCTCCTCTCCGCCTTTTTCCTGTTATATCCATGCCGCAATCGCTGCAGTGGCACCCGCGAAAACTCAAATGGCAGCCCGCTATCCAGATTCTCATACGCGCACTCCCTTAAAACATCCCTGTCTTCACCGGTAAGCATCAACGCATCCACCATATTCACCAAAACCTCTTCCAGATAACCTTTAAACTCTTCTACACCGCCGCCGCTTCGCATAATCCGCTCTGCTTCCTTGTTTAGCTCTTCCTCATACCGGTAGATCAGGTCGTCAAAACTGGGTTCGGCTTCAGCTTCCGCTTTGCCATTTCCCATTTCTATTTTTTCCACAAGCCCCAGAACGTCTTCTAAATCCTCTACTGGGATACCTTTGAACAGATACGAATCCTTAAGTGTTGCAAATTCAGTTAATAGTGTTATTATCGCTTCTATTGCTTGCTTCTTCGCCACGAAAGAATTAATGACGAATTCAGGATAAATTTCGCAGGGCTCCGACAAATTGTTAATATCTATGTTTATGATGCCCGGTTCATCAAACACACCCTCCTCTGCCTCGCCTTCGCCGATTAACAGAATGATATTTTTCTTCCGCAAAAGTTCCCTTGCTTTATCTGTGGAATCGAGAAATTCTACCTGCACGAACTCGCCATAAACTTCCTTTAGTTCCGCTTCTATTCCTCTTCTACGAATGGCGATAAGAGGCGATTGCCCAAAACTCATCCGCTCTATCGCGGCTCCGGAAATTATTTCACGCACTCTCGCTATTTTCGCCCCACCCAGTTGCTCCTCCAACTTCCTGCTCTCACGCATATAATTAAATCTCGTTTGTAGTTCCTCCCTGCTGAGTGAAGGTGTAAGCGTAAGAACCCTGTCCTTCCCGTTTTTCGTTGTCGCATACGAGGAAAGGAGTTTCAAAAGCTCTTTCTCTAATTCCCGCGTTTCTTTAGTGCAGAAGACACTTCGGACCTTATATCCCGCTAAATCCTCTTTAGTTCTTATCACCACCTTCTCTGCTTCTCTTCGTTTTATTCCGAGAATTGCGGATAACGCCTCGGGGTCAGGTATCGCTATTGCATCCTCCAAATAAGGTTTCAGGAATTCCGGGTATTTCTTATTCATAATACTTCTTCTCCAACTTTCCGAGTATTTGCCTTAATTTTATTCAGTTTTCTTAGAATATCGCTTATCTGATTCTCTTCTGATGGCATACTCTTTCCCCCTTCCAAGCAATTTACGGAATACGAGTGCCCGTCTTAAATTTTCTGGATATACCCACACCCCTTCTATCTTTGTTGCCATATCTTATCCTTCGCTAAAAAGTATTTTCTTGCCCTATTAAAATCTTTTTTATATAGAGGAAATTAAACGTAAATCAACGCTGAAAAAAAATGGACCGACACAAAAAGTGTGAAGAAGAAACACGGGAGATATGGATAAAAGCGAATGACGTTCCAGATAGAATTAAGCGGTTAGAAAAGGCGGCATTGAAATATCCTGAGGAGATGCCCATACTTACTGATATAGCATATTCTTATCTTGATATAGATGACATAGATAATGCAGTCAAGACCTATCGGAAGATTATTGACCTGAAAGACACCTTTAAACTTGTCTGGGATAACGAACTTGGAGAAGCGTATTTACTCACGGGGAACTATGAGAAGGCTATTGAAATATTGGAAAACTCAAGCGTTACTGATTATCAGCAGGGTCTGTTCCTCGCGTTTGCATATCTCAAGGCGGGCGACAGGAAGAGATTTAAGGAGCAGTTTGACAACTGGATTTCGGAGAATTTGGAACACTCCTTCGAGTTGGGTAGCCATAAACAGTATATCAGTGCTTTGTTCAGTGATGAAGGCGCCGGGTTTATAGAAGATGCTTGGGGTAAGCACTACGAGAAATACAGCAGTATGGACCCGTATAAACTATACTGTAAGCTTTATAAGCAGTATCATATTAAACACCGGTTTGACGAAGAAGATTTTGAGGACGACGATTTTGAAATACCGGCTAAACTAAATAGAGCTCAGTTTGAAGCGTTGAGTGACGAATATTGCTATCTGGACCGCAGGATGATGTTTTCTATAGACGAACTTAGCCGAGAAGAAAAAGACAGATACTTTGAGCTGAAAGACTTATTGTTTGCTGACGTTACTATTGGGTAGGGAGGGAAGGAGTGAGGGAGCATAAAAAAGAATGAGCACGGCAAAAGAAGAAGTGCGAAAGATGCTTGAGCAGATCCCGGATGACTCCTCGTTTGAGGACATCCAGTATCATATCTATGTGCGAGAGAAGATCGAGCGTGGGCTGAAAGATATAGAAGAAGGACGTATACTCGACCAGGAAGAGATTGAGCGAAGAATGAGTAAATGGCTCGAAAAGTAAAAAAGAAAGCGTGGAGTAAGGCAAGATATAATAGAATGTTATGATTGTCTGCAACAAAAACGGGTATTTTTAAAAAAATAAATTGTTGACACAGATTAACACAGATTGATACAGATTGACACAGACAAAACAATCTCTTTATCTACATTGCTCTCTGTGCAGTAAGCTATCTTTTTCATTTATTGCTAATCGCCCTCCATCTTTTCTCAATGTAACACTCACAAGGCAAACCTTCTACGAACATCCGCATCGCTCTGTGTCCGGATGTCTTCCTTATCACAGTTGGCTTTGATGTCCTCCTAAATTCGCAAGAAATCTTTTCTCCTTTTATTCCATCTCCCTCTTCATATAATATTGTCATTCGACTTCCACTGCTTTCCCCTCTTTTTTAAGCTCTATCAATGCTTCATGCACCAGAGATAATTCCAATCTCAACTCATTGGCGATGTCGTATGGATAAGAATCTGGATTTTGCTCTAAATGACGATAAATCTCTTCCTTTGCCTCTTCCAATGACACCTCTCTCAGCTTTACCTCCTTTATCCCCTCTAACTTCTCCCTTACTGCTTCTCGCACAAAATCCGAATCATTGTGGTAATAACCCTCTTTTACCAAAGATTCTATCTCAGATAGAAATTTTCGCGGGAGCCTGCTTGAAATTTGAACTGACATTTTGCCACCAATAGCATGTAACATGTAATGTATAGAATATATAAATGAATATATAAATGTTGACTCACATTTTATAAATTTCGAGCAACCTGCTCAAGATTTTTCTCATATGCCTCTATCGTCCTTTCTATATCCGCGTCAGTATGCGCAAAACTGACAAAATTCGTCTCGAACTGCGAAGGCGGCAGAAATATACCCGCAGAAAGCATTTTATGAAAAAACCGCAAATATTTGTCCTTGTCACAACTCAAAGCATCTGCATAGTTCCTAACCTCTTTTCCCAAAGGACTGAAGAACACCTTGAACATCGAGCCCACACCGGAAACGCAACCCTCAATGCCTGAATCAGTCAATATTTCCCTTAAAGCAGTCTGCATCCTTTCACCAGCTTTGTTTATTCTTTGTGGCACTTGCTCCCTCTCTATTATTTCTATCGTTTTCAATCCCGCGGTAACGGAAACCGGATTGCCGCTAAATGTCCCTGCCTGATATACCGCTCCTGAAGGCGCCACGAGCTCCATAAGCTCTTTCCTACCGCCAAACATGCCGATGGGAAAACCGCCACCCACTATTTTACCTAAAGTCGTTAAATCCGCATCCACACCGTAAAACTCCTGTGCACCACCCAAAGCGAGTCTGAAACCGGTAATCACCTCGTCAAGGATAAGCAAAACGTCATTTTCCGCCGTTAGTTTCCGCACTTCGCCCAAATAGCCTTCTTCCGGCGGTATCGGTCCCACGTTCCCCATCACTGGCTCGATTATCACCGCTGCAACCTCACCCGAGTTCTTCTCCAGCGTATCGGTAAGTGCCCGCGCATCATTAAACGGGATTTGAAGCGTGTTTTTCACTATGTCCTTTGACACTCCTTCCGAGTCGGGAATACCAAATGTCGTGGCGCCAGAACCCGCTTTCACTAACATAGAATCATGAGCGCCGTGAAAACCACCCTCGATTTTTACTATCTTATCTCGCCCTGTGAACCCTCTTGCAAGCCGTATCGCAGCCATCGTTGCTTCGCTTCCCGTATTAACAAAACGGACCATCTCAATAGAAGGGTAATTGTTCGTTATCTTTTTCGCAAGCTCTATTTCCTTTTCATGCGGCGTGCCGTAAAGCCAACCTTTTTCAAGCTGTTTGCTCACCGCTTCCTTCACCTCTTCGTTTCCATGCCCAAGAACGAGTGGTCCGTACGCTAAGCAGTAGTCAATGTATTCCCTGCCGTCAACGTCGTATATCCGCGAGCCGTTCGCACTCGCCGTGAAGAATGGATACGGCTTATATGCTCGTACCGGACTGCTAACGCCGCCGGGCATGTATTTCGAAGCGAGTTCAAAGAGTTTTTCCGAGTTCATGTTTCGTACTTGCTTACCGCAGAGCCCGCAGAGAACACAGAGAGGCAGGAAATCTGTTTACCCTATCTCAGCGCTCTCTCCGCAATCTCGGTGGTAACAAAAATTATTTTTCTATAAATAAACGTTTTGCAACTTCTTTCGCAAAATACGTGATAATCAAATCCGCACCCGCTCTTTTTATCGCCGTCAGTCCTT
>CAZXYJ010000041.1:0-5241 GCA_964644925.1 uncultured Halobacteria archaeon
GCGTCACATAAAATCCAAGTTCTATGAGCACATCTATTGTGTCTCCATCCACCACTCGTCCGAGCTTTGCCCTGTATCGGTAACACGGTTCCATTTAAAATACCTCCGCTTAAATTAACCCTGACTTACACTTAAAGAAAAAGTCAAGTCTCCTGTATGCTCTCTATCAATGATTTCCCCAGTTCTGAAAGCCGGTAATATGTCGCTTTTTCACGCTCTATCTTTTCTACAACTCCTTGTGTGAGAAGAGAAGTTGACTCATCGAACCTGGTGCCCATCCCTCGCAACCCTCCAAGGATATTTGTGGGGTCTATCCCGGTGTTCCTGGAAATCTCCGCGGGATACGAAGCCCGGGGATAGATTTTATAGAGATACATTACGATTTCAGTCCTCACCCGGCTTCTTCTGAGAGAACGCAAAACCTCTTCAAATAGCACCTCCTCGCTCATTCCTCTCTCTTCCTCAGCAGTTTTTCGAGCGCGTCAAATAAATTTTTTATCGTGAAAGGTTTCCACAGGTATTCCTCAGCTCCCGCATCCAGCGCTGCTTTCTTCTGCTCCGGCGTGCCCAATGCGGTGATTGCGATAATCAATGCGTTTGGGTCATCTTTCTTTATCTCCCTTATCGCTTGAATCCCATCCATCACCTCCATGACCAGATCCATGGTGACAAGATCAGGCTTCAATTCTTTATATTTCTCCACTGCTTCCTTCCCATTAACCGCGAAGCCCACCACTTCATAGCTTCTCTCCGCCTGCTCCAGCATCTCACTTAGCATATCACGCATGTATGCCGCATCTTCCACAATCAATATCCTCTTCTTCTCCTCCATATTACACCCCCTTTTTATTGCTTATAAGGTATAATGTTTCTTTGGTAAAGCTTTCTTTTTGAAAGAAAGGTTTTTTATTGTCTTTTTGGCATTATAAAGAAGAATTTTGAGCCCTTTCCAAATTCGCTTGTAGCCCATACTTTCCCGCCATGCAACCTTACATATTCCTTAACTATGGATAAGCCCAGCCCAAGACTACCTGACTTCCTTGTCAAAGAAGTATCCACCATATAAAATCGCTCAAAAATCTTTGGCAAATGTTCCTCGGGAATGCCAATCCCTGTATCTGCAATACAAACACGTATCTCCCCCTCCCTCTCTCTATCCTCAACCATAATGTCTATTCTCCCTCCCTCCTCTGTATATTTGATTGCATTGGAAATCAAGTTATAGAAAATAGCGCCCACCTTCTGCTTATCCGCTTGAATTTTTACCTCCGGGATGACCGTGGAGATAACCTGCTTCTTCTCCTTTGCCTCAGGTTCAATGCCCTTAACCACCTCCGCCACGACTTCAGGAATATACACCCCTTCCAAACTCAGCTCTATTTTCTTACTGTCAATGCGTGCAAGTTCTAACATCCGATTGATCATCTTCTCAAGCTCTCTTGCACTTTGCTCTATAATATAGAGATATTTCTTCCCCTTGCCCGATAGTTCACAGCGCTCCAACATACTTGCATACCCCACAATGGGAGCAAGAGGGGACCGCATCTCATGATAAGCCACGTTAAGGAAATCCCGCTTCATCTTGTCCAGCTCCGTAAGTTTTTCGCATGTCTCACGCAGTTCATCCTCCTTCCTTTTTAGCTCTGTAATGTCAAGCAAGGAGGCGATGCACCTATTTGCCCCCGGGATTGGCTCTATCCAGGCATTCACCTGCTTAATTTCTCCATTGCTGCTAACAAACTTGAATTCACAGCATGCCGGCGCTTCTCCTTTTCTTCTTTCCTCGCAATAATTCTGAACCCTATCCATGTCTTCATCAGCGATGAAATCAATCCACTTCTTACCCTCTATTTCTTCCCTTGAATATCCGCTCAGGGTCTCAAATTCTTTGTTTGCCAAAGATACTACTTCGCCATGTTCAATGACACACAAAGCGGTGAGTGCATGCTCGAAGATTACCCGGTATCGCTCCTCAGCATCCCTTAACTCATCTTCCATTCGCTTTCGCTCACTTATATCTCTAAATATCGTTAATTTTGATATAGTGCCCTTAATATTCTTCAAAGGTGTCTCAAAGAGGTCATAAGTCTTGTTATTCCTGCGAGAGTCCCACTCCCACCTCACTGTCTTTCCTTTCATCACCTCTGTATTTTTGCACAGTGGACAGGGGTCATCCCTATTATGAAACACCTTATAGCAGATATCGCCGACATGGTATCCTAATGCATCAATCAAAACCTTGTTCATAAACTCTACTTTATAGTCTTTTGATACAATGTACACACCATCATCCATGCTCTCAAGTATCAAATTCAGGTTGTCACGCTCCTCTTTTATTTTCTCTTCCAACTCCACTTCTTTTGTTATATCTCTGCTCATACGTACAGTGCCTATCGGCACGCCATTTTTGTCTCTTAACAATGCCGCCGACATGCTGGCGTGTACCGGCTTTTTATCCTTATTTAACACGGTTGTTCTATAATTCTTGAGCCCCCCGTCTCTCTGCACTATTCTCATTATTTTCTCCCCTTCTTCCGGGTCAGCAAAGAATTTTTTGTTGCTGGTTCCTATTACCTCCGCTGCCGTATAACCCATGTAGTCTTCTGCTGCTTTGTTCCAGGAACGCACTATTCCATCCATATCCACAACAACAATCGCATCCACAGAACTCGTAATAATATTATCCAGATAATCTTTTGTTTCTTTTAGCTTCTCCTCTCCTTTAGCTCGCTCCTCGCTCACAAGCCCGATAACATACGCTACTGCTACAAAAATAGCACTTCTTGCAAAAACATCTATCGAAAGATGGGTCAGAGGATAGGTTACAAGGATATAGATGAAACTGAGAAAAAGAGCGATATAAACGGCTTTCTTACGATACCACACCCCAGCTAAAAGGATAGGGGCGTAGAAAAAGTGCGTATAGACGATTGTTTCATTCTTGATAAAACCGACAAAAAAAGCTAAGATAGTGCAGGCTAACACAGTAGAAAGCAATATAAAAAATCTATAATTCAACCCCTTTATCATCTTCCCCCTTATTCCCTCCTATATCCTCTCGTTATTTCTCTTCATTTAGACTAATTAGTGATAATGCTTTATCTTTTTACGTTTAAAAAGGTCAAGGGGTTCGTTGAAGAATAAAGAGTAAAAAGATTTTGATTCTGCCGAAATAAAAATCGAAATGTATTTATATACCCTTATCCATCAGATATTTATAAGAATAAAATTCTAAATAGAAGAAGAGGGAATTTTCAGATAAAAATGGGCACCGATAAGATTTCCGTCGAAACGGTGATAATGGACTGGCGAACTCTGGCAGTGATAGCGGTTGTGACGATTTTATGGCGAACAGTCGTAAGCATTGACAAAGAGATATCGCTTCTGGAAAGTGTGTGCTCAGGTGTTGTTCTTATCATACTGGGCTGGTTTATCTTCAGTTATCTCTATCTGCTGTCTAAGCGAGAGACGAGCTGGATAATTTCGAATAAGCTTGCCCAGGGGATTGCCCTTAGCGTAAGCGCCTTGAATGCTTACGTTCTCGTTTACTATGCGATGAGATGGCATAGATTAATGACTATAACTGAGGTTTATGTGCCGCGGGATTTTCTTCTCAGAGATGTGAGATACGCCGCGTTAGTGCTGGCGTATTGTGGAATAATATGGGCGACGGGACATCTGAGGAAGATGCACGACAATTACTTGCTGGTAACCGAAAAGATGCCTGCGATGCGGAAAGTGAGCGCAGCGGAATCAATGTTCAGGATATTAACGGATGAACGGACGGTAATAGTGATATTAGGCGTGGTATTTTTATGGCGTGCCGTCATAAGTTTCGACAAACAAATATATCTCTGGGAGAGTATGTGCTCGGGTATGGCTCTTTTCATACTGGGTTGGGTGCTCTTTGGTTACATAAGTTCATTGGCAGTGAGGACTACGCGACCAAGCGTTGCAAAGGTATACCAGGGATTTGCTTTTGCACTATTCGCTGTGAACATGTATGCTCTCGTTTACTACGGGATGCGGTGGTATAGATTAATATTCATGCCTGCTTCGGAAGAGATTTTGATGCCACTGGATTTTGTATTTCGCGATATACGATATTTTGCCCTGGCGATATTTTTTTGCACGTCAATAGTGCTATCTAAATATCTGGAAAGGGCATCAGAAGAGTGTGAGTTCTTGATTAAAAAAGGGGAGAAGGAGTACAAGGAATAGTATCTTTATTTATATTGCGCGGATTTACACAAAATCCGTTTTCTTATCTCCTTTTTTTTAAAAAAAAAGTATGTCTGGCGCTTTAGATGAACAAGAGGGATTTTTTATTCCGGGTACTAACCGATGGGAGGATACTAATAGTAGTAGGCGGTATAGCGTTCTTATGGCGAGCGGTTGTAAGTGCTGATGCAAAAATAAGCTCATGGGAAAGTGCCTGTTCGGGTGTAAGTCTGTTCATAATTGGCTGGCTCGTCTTTGCACACATGTATTCAATGAGTGCGAAACCAACGGAGTGGCCGGTATCAAATAGGATTTATCGCGGTATCGCCTTTAGTGTGCTCGTGCTGAACTTTTACATTATGATTTACTATGGGATGCGATGGGGGGGATTAGTGCGTGTAGAAGTTTCCGTGGCGCAGGATTTTATCTTCCGCGATGTGCGATATGTCCTGTTCGTGGCGTATTATTGCATAGCAATTGCCCTGGCGCGACATCTAAAGGGCATGCATGAGAATTATCGACTGCTGATTAAAGAAAGACCGAAGCAGAGGAAGAAGGAACGCACAAAGAACATAAAAGAAGCTATATTCCGGGTGATTACGCATGAACGAACATTGGTAGTAATCATAGCGGCGGCGATTTTATGGCGGGCAGCGATAACCATTGACAACGTTGTAACCTTCTGGGAAAGCACGTTCTCGGGTATTTCGCTTGTCATAATCGGCTGGTTCCTCTTCGGATACCTCTGTGCATTGAGCGTGAAAGTGAAACGGAAGATGGATTTAACCCGAACCATCCAGGGAATAGCTCTTGGGCTTTGCGCGATAAACGTTTACGCTATTTTTTATTACGGGATGCGGTGGTACGGGCTGATAGGGAGAATCATGGGCGAGGTGGAAGAGGAATATGGGTACGTGCCGCAGCCGGGGGATTTTGTATTCCGGGGTGTGAGATATGTCATGCTGGTGCTGTTTTATTGCACGACAATACTATTAACGAAGCATTTAGTAAAGGCATACG
>CAZXYJ010000041.1:5341-9109 GCA_964644925.1 uncultured Halobacteria archaeon
GAAGGCGATAAAAAGAACGGAAAGATAAAGATATCTTGCCCTTTCAAGATAACTGCTTTTCAGAAATGGTGCAGAATAGGGGTTGTGTTCAGGTTTAGTGAAACGATTAAATGGTACGAATATAACTCTTCTTTGGGGCTTCAATTCAACAGTTACAGGTTATCAATCGCTGACCGCCAGGGGAAGTGCTTGTTCAGCGAGAGGAGGTCATTTATGGATTTCGCTTCACTTTTCAAGACGGCTTATTCGGGTAAGCGGTTTTTGGGAAGATACACGGCAACACACAGGGGCGAGGTGGCAATACTGGATTTTATACCGCCACATCCCGGAAGATATAAAGTTGATTTTGACCTGGCGGCAGATGAGGACTTTTCGGAAACAGGGCATACGAGAAAGACTTCTTTTCAGGAACTCGTTCTGTGGGTGCAAGAGGGAGTTGAACCGCTGAAAGCACCGGGTCAGGAATATCCACACAAACGAGTTGATTTGATGAAAGTCAGGGACATAATGACGCACCCAATCATCACTGAAGATGAAGAGGTTTTGGTCACGGAGATAGTGAAGGATATGGCAGAACAGGGGATAGGGAGCGTGGTGATAACTTCAGAAAACAAACCCAAAGGAATTATTACTGAGCGCGATATCGTGTCAAAAGTGGTATTAAGGAATAAAAGAGCAAGTGAGACGAAATCAAGAGATATAATGTCTTCCCCTTTGATTACTCTCGAGCCAGACGCATCAGTTGAAGAAGCATGCGAGTGCATAACAACGGACGGCATAAAAAGGGTGCCGGTAGTTGAAAATGGCTCGCTCGTTGGCATTGTAAGTGTTAGAAACATATTGACAAAGAAGCCCGGGTGTGCGAAAAGATTTTATCCCCATCCAGAAGTGCGTGTTTTAGCAAGCAGATGTAAAAAGGCGCTCTGTTGGGTAATATCATGTTTTTCGTTTTTCAGGACAAAGAAAAGGGAATTTGAAAGGGAGGAGAAAAAAGTAAGGGATATAATGACACATCCAGTCATCACAGAAGATGAAGGCGCATCAGTCGCTAAAATAGCAGCGGATATGGATAAGCTGGGGATAGGGAGCGTAGTGATAACCTCAAAAGGCAAACCTGCTGGTATTATTACCGAGCGCGACATCGCATTGAAGGTTCTATTAAAGGATAAGGAGGCAAACGGAGTAAAAGCAAAGGAGATAATGGCTTCCCCTCTGGTAACCGTCAAGCCAGAAGTATCCGCATACGAAACGTGTAAACTCGTAGCAAAGAAAGGCATAAAAAGGGTGCCGGTAGTCGAAAATGGCTCGCTCGTGGGCATTGTAAGTATTCGAGACCTGCTGAGAAGGAAACCGGAGTGTGTGAGGGAACTCTATTAAAACCCGCCCATGCCATATATCAGCGACATTGCATACGCCAGCACGCAGAGTGCAAGAAAGACGAGCGCAAGGAAAAGCCCGGCATAAAAACCTACTGCCTCCACCTCTACTTCAGGGCAATGCGCCTTTACCGCTTCTACTGCTTGGGCGTCATAAGGAGGATTCAAAGTCAGCATGAGCCTCATTGTGTCCGCCGGGCATTTAATAAAACATTTCAGTGTGGTAATAAATTTCCCCATCATTCTTCCTCACCTATTCCTTCATACATAACTTATATCTTATAAATATTTCGGTATTTAATTTGATATAGAAAAAAGTAAATTTAGTTTAGTATAGAGGTGAAAAATAAATATGAAAGTCAGGGAGATGATGACCCGTCCAATCATCACGGAAGATGGAGACACAATAGTAACTAAAATAGCGGAAGATATGGACGAGTTGGGTGTGGGGAGTGTAGTGATAACCTCGGAAGGTAAACTGGCAGGGATTATTACCGAGCGCGACATCGCATTGAAAGTTCTATTGAAGGATAGAAGGGCAAGCGAAGTAAAGGCAAAAGAGATAATGGCATCCCCTCTGGTTACTATCGAGTCAGAAACGTCCGTGGACGAGGCGTGCAAACTCGCTGCGCGAAAACGCATAAAACGACTGCCCGTGGTTGAAAAGGGAGTGCTCGTGGGTATTGTAAGTATTCGCGACCTGTTGACAAGGAAACCGGAATATGTAAGAGAGTTCTACTTTTAAAACCACAAGATTACACCGATTTCCACGAGAAAATAGATTGTAGACACAGATTAACGCTTGTGGGCTCTGCCCACATCACCGCAAGCCCTGAAAGGGCTTAATTAACACAGATGATAAGAATCAACATGGTTAAACTAAAATAAATCTGCGTAAATCAGTGTCTCAAATAGAAGGAGGCTATACGTTATATACAACAAGAAATTGTAGAGGATAGAAGAAGTCAGAATTCTGTTTTCTATTCTCTGATTTCTGGTCTGGGGGTCTCTCTCGTGGAATCTCGTGGTTTTTTTTTACTTGATGCTCGCTCTTAGTATGTCACTTGCCGTTAATATCCCTATGGGAACGCCATAAGCGGGCCTTAGAGAAAGAATCAATAACCGATGGGTGTTCAAATCGCGCATAATATCTGCGGCTTTTCTTAACGTCGTTTCCGGGTCTATTGTTCTCACAACAGAGGACATAGCGTCTTCTGCCGTTAATTTGTCCCAATCTTTGTCAAAAACTTTAATGATATCTATCTCCGATATAACCCCTACTATCTCATCGTCTGGCGCAGTTACCGCAATACCTGATATACACTCCCTTACCAGAAGTTTTGCAATTTCGCTTACCGATGTGTCAAACGATACAGTAACGACACCCCTCGTCATCACATCTCTTACCCTCTTCTCTTTTGATAAATCCATTTATCCTTCACCTCTCACTTAACGAAGCAGCTGTACAATTTCACTATGCCCCCACCGCTTAAAAAGATTTATTATTGACACAGATTAAATAGAAGGAAGTTATACTATACCTTATATGCAGAGACAAAAACGAAGTGTTAATGTTAAGGGAAGGAGATAAAATGGCTGATGAAACGCCTGAAGAAGAGCCTGAGGAGGAAAAGATTATTGAACTTATAGCTTCTGTGCAGCGTGCGGGAGATGAAAGAGGAAAGAGGATTTATTTCGACAGTAGGAGCATAGAAGAGATAAGAGAGAAATGTGGCGATGACTTCTTCTTATTCACCGAGAGGACTTTACTCGCTTTTGTTGACCCTGCGGGGGAGAAGATCACGCTCACCTCGCTCAAGGGCGTTTACAGGAAGTACCTTTAATTTCTCCGCCTGCTCCTTTGTTAATTCGATGTCCACCCTGCCAAACGTGATGATTACGTTGCTGCCCTCCATTAGCTGCACGTCTATCTCCATGTTACTCGTACTCTTCCTCTTTTCCCTATTCCTTTGATAAAACGTTCTTGCTAAGAAAGTTTTAATTTTAATGCACAGTCAGCAAATACATCGCCAAATAAACCAGGAAAAACAGGAGAATCAAGAGTATAGAGGCGCCTAAGGACAACTTGGGAAGCTCCTTCGTATATTTTATCCTTACCTCTTCTAAACTTCGTTCGTATTTCTCCACCCTTTCTGAAGTAGTAATGGGCATTCTCAACTTCACGCTTATCGTGTCTTTTACTATTCTTGCCGCACCCGCCGGGTTTCTGCTGAGACAGATGAAAAGATAAAGTGTTTTTATATTTTTCAATTTTCAGTCAGCATTTTGCAATTCGTGGGCTCTGCCCACGTTATTTTATAAGCCACCCATGTATAAACATAGCTATCAAATATAAAGCGATAAAGAGAAGCGCCAGCAGCATTGCGGTCCC
>CAZXYJ010000042.1:0-8792 GCA_964644925.1 uncultured Halobacteria archaeon
TTCCAAAGAAACGTTTGAAATAAGAACCACTCTGCTTATCTCCGATTCGTCCACAATCCGGTAATTATAATTCGCATTCGCCTTAGTATTAGCCTTAGCATCAGAAGCAGCCGCTGCTAAACGTTCTGTAATTTCACTTGCAAACTCCTTCACCTGACGATGCGCGGGCATAGCTTCGCGGGACAATCGTTTTCTCGAATACCCGAGGTGCATGTACGCCTTCACCTCGATAAAATCAGGATTCGCTATTTTTAACAATTCCGCATATCCCGCTGGATTTAGCATGTTCATCCCCTGTATGCAGGTAATCCTTATAACCGTTCTCGTTTTTCCTTTCTTCATTCTCAGCTCGTCCAGCGATTCGTTTACCCGCGACCAGTAGTTGGCATGTGCAACTCGTTTATAAATGGTTTCATCCGGGGCATTCAAGGACAAATACAACTGCGTGGGCTCTATTTCTCGTACAACGTCCGGATTCGTGCCGTTAGTCACCACAAAAGTGGTCATGCCATACGAATGGAATTCCTGTATAAGCTCCTTTAAATAGGGATACAAAGTAGGCTCGCCTATAAGCGAAATAGCAACGTGCTTGGGACTCTCCGCTTCGGCAAAGACATCCCTGTCCGTCTTTGGCGATCCTTTAAACCCGGAAATGAGCCTCTTTTGCTCTTTTAGGCAGCCTTCTGCTATCTCTTCCGGCGAATCCCAAACGACCTCTTCTGCCCCTGCCCCTCTGTTTATGTTTATGTTAAACGCTTCAAGAGGGCGCCAGCAATGAACGCATCGCTGATTGCAGAAAATGGATGGTGTCATCTGGACGCATCTATGCGCAGAAATGCCGTAAAATTTACCCTTATAACAATTCCCTTCGCCTCGGATAGATTTCCACAGCCATAAACACGTTTTCACCGCACTGTGCTTGTGCGTGCCTACAAAGTGGTATCCTTGCTTTTCCAGCGTTTTCCTCGTTTTTGTTTCTTCGGCTTCATTGTAATTCGATGTATCCTCTGGTTCCATTCACAAGCACCTCCTCTCCGTCCCGTATCAATTCGTCTTCGAGTGGGTCGGTCTCAAGCGAATCAACGACCGGTATCTCCGCTATTATCGCCCCCGCTGCCACTATCGTATCCACGCTCTGAACAATCATAGCACACGGGCTTTTTCCATGCTTCTTAAGCTGATATATCACATAAGAGCCAACAGTTGAACCTTTTCCGCCCGGGAATATCAAAATACGATTGGTTATCTCTTCTCCATAGATGTCAAGCGATTTATCCATGATAACGCCTGTGACCGGGTCTACGGCACCGAGGAAGGAGATTTTCTGTTTTGATATTAATGCTTTCCCGGAGGCTACGCCTTTTGAGATGCTTCTGCCTTTTATTTTCATCATTCAACAATTTTATTTTTAAGTGTTAAAGAAGTAGTATTATAATAGAACATTATTTCTTGAAGGAAATTAAGGAGATAAAAATGGAAGAAAGAGGAGTACGCGAAGGAGAGAGGGAACAGCAAGCAGAAGCGCAGTCTTTGCTATTAAAATTGCGCCAATACCAGGCACAAGCGGAGACGACATCGCAGGAATTGGCTTTTGTCCGGCAGGCGATAGTAGAGCATGAGAAGGCGATAGAGACGATAAAGCAGTTGAAGCACATGAAAGCCGGTGACGAGCTGATAGTGCCAATAGGGGCTAATTCCTTGGTTTACGTTACACTCAGCGATACCGATAAAATAATCGTCAGTATAGGCGGCGGTGTAAGTGCAGAAAAAGATCCTGATTCTTCAATGGAGTATCTTAAGGAGAAGAAGGAGTCGTTAGAAAATTCACTGCGTGAAATGAGCGGAATGATGCAAAGGATGGAGCAGGAAGCGCAGAAATTGCAGGCACGATTACAACAAATCGCCGATAGTGGCACGGGCACCGGCACCGGGAGAACGGGGTGAGTAGTGACCAAAAACCAAGGAAAAATAAACTGTAGACACAGATTAACACAGACAAGATGAAACGAGCAATGCCGTTAAAATTAGGCCAGCACCCCAAAAAAAAATCCGTGTCTTAAATAGAAGGAGGTTATACTTTATATACAATGAAAGAACAATGTTTGACAAACTGAGAACGAAGCTCCGGGACTTCTCCAAAACCATCGAGCACAAAATAAGCGAGAAAGGGAAGGCGGCATTGGAAGGGGAGACGATTTTGAGTGAGAAGGATTTGAAAGAACCGTTAGAGTATCTGGAAACGGCGTTGTTGGAGAGTGACGTGGCATTATCCGTAGTGGAGGAGCTGATTGCGGGTGTGAAAGGGGAATTAGCAGGTAAGAGGAAGAAATGGGGTGTGAATACCGCGAAATTGGTGAAAGAAGCAATAAGAGATGCGTTGGTAAACGTTGTTAACGTGGACAAATTAGATTTTGAGGAGTTCGTGGATAAGAGTGAGAAGCCCGTAAATATCGTTTTTGTCGGTGTGAACGGCACAGGGAAGACAACGAGTATCGCAAAAGTGGCGAAGAAGTTACTTGGAAATGGTCACTCGGTGGTGCTTGCGTCTGCGGATACGTACAGGGCGGGCGCAACTGAACAGATAGAGGAGCACGCATCTAACCTGGGGATAAAAGTGGTGAAGCATCAATATGGTGCAGACCCCACAGCGGTTGTATACGATGCAGTGAAATATGCGGAGGCAAATAAGATGGATGTGGTTCTGGCAGACACCGCAGGTAGGATGCATACAGCCGTAAATCTCATGGAGCAGTTGAAGAAGATATGCCGGGTGACAAAGCCCGACCTCGTGATATTCGTGGACGAAGCGATGGCAGGGAACGATGCCGTGGAAAGGGCGAAGAAATTTGATGATGCCGTGGGAATAGATGGTTCCATCCTGGCAAAGACGGATGTAGATGCGAAAGGAGGAACTGCTATCTCCATTGCGCATTCTACTTCTAAACCCATCTTATTCCTGGGTATGGGTCAGGGATACGACGATTTAGTGACGTTCGATACGGACTGGCTCATGGATAGGTTATTAGGAAATAATGATAAGGAGGCGAAAAATGTATCCTGA
Source organism: uncultured Halobacteria archaeon (assembly GCA_964644925.1). Classification (GTDB taxonomy): domain Archaea; phylum Halobacteriota; class Syntropharchaeia; order Alkanophagales; family Methanospirareceae; genus QEXZ01. Next base: position 3,062 of record CAZXYJ010000042.1, read on the forward strand.
AGAATATAGAAGTATCATTTCGGGTTTGATAGACGCAAATGAGGACATAAAGACGCTGCTGGGTTTGTTTTATCAGCTAAAAGGCTATACCACAGAAGAAGCGCTTGTGAAAAACTTTCGGGCGATGACAGGAAAGGAAGAGGATGACTGCGGGGTTTTGTTGAAATTGCTTAGAAAAAAAAGCATCATAAAAATAGGCGCTTATGACGAGTATCTGTGCCTGTCGGGCTATGAAGCGATTTTCGACAGGTTTGCCGCCGAATGTTCGCCACAGCCGGGGGATTTAGCGGATTATATTGATAAAGCGGTCTTAGATGAAGGAGAAAAAGCGAAACTAAAAATGGTAGAAACGCTTTTGAAAATGGGTAAACACGGCGCTGGCGGATTCACGCAATATGCGATTATAAAAACCGCCATTGCAGAAATGTTTTCGCCTGCGGTCTTCCAGTCGTTAGAAAATGAGTTTATCGCGCATAATCTGTGCGTGTATGGGAAAAAGCAAACAACTGAATTTCTGGCGTTATATCTAAATCAGCGTGAGGATAAAATAGAGGAAGCAAAGGAAAAGTTAAAAGAATGGAAAACGGACAAACTCACGGAACCACTGCGAGAAAGAGTTGAAAAAGAGATAACCGAACTTGTAGAGGGCGCAAGGACGATAATGGTGCGTGAAAAGCGAAAAGATAAACTTGCTGAGACCCTTAGCATTCCCGAAAGTGAAATGATAGGAGATACGTTTGGATATTTCAGCGGATTCTCAACTGACGACTCTTTTTTGTTTAGCACGGGCAATGCGCTTGTAGAGCATGATACACTCTACATCGTGGTTACAGATAGCTTATCCATATATGAAGCAATAGAATGGAAAAACTTTCCCGTGCTTTTTATTACCGGGCACATACCGAAATGGATAGACAAAAGCAAATTTGAAGCGGTGTTTAAAGATGCGTATCCAAAATTATCTGAGCGGAAAATAGCAATAGCGGTGCCGAACGAGGTAGCATACACGAATTATAAGCAGGGACTTCTTCTTGAACTCGTAAACCGGTTGGGGATTCGTAAGGTCTGGGAATTGTGATAAAAAATTATTAACCACAGATTACACAGATTAACACAGATGATAAGAATCAACACGGTTAAATTTAACTAAAATAACTCTGCGTACTCTGCGCTCTCCGCGGTGATAAATCACTATAATTTTAGATTCTCGTGGAATAAACCCTTTCAGGGTTTTCGGAACGTGGGCAGAGCCCATGATGTGTAATCTGTGGTTAGAAAGTTTTACTGTCGAATCGCACTTTTATCCACAACACGCTCAGGAATAATCTTCTCCACACCCGTTGTGAAGCTCCTTATCTTCTCTATGAACTTCTTCTTCAGCTTACCCGCTAAAACATGCTCAAGCACGTCCTCTATTGATACCACCGGTGTTATTTTCACCTTATCCTTATACCTATCTTCGATAAGCACGTCATTCATGTTCGCTTGAGGAATCAGCACCTCTTTGATACCCGCCTGTACCGCTGCTTCCACCTTTGGCGTTACTCCGCCCACAGGCAAAACGTCTCCTCGCACGGACAAGGAACCCGTCATCGCTACACCCTGATTAACCGGAATGTTCTCCAGTGAGGAAATAACAGCAGTAGCAATGGAAATAGAAGCTGAATCTCCTTCCACGCCTTCATGTGTGCCTACAAACTGAATATGAATGTCTTTCGTGGATATGTTCTTCCCGGTGAATTTCTTGAACACTGCGGAAACGTTTTGCACTGCTTCCTGCGCTATTTCCTGCAATCTACCGGTCGCTATTACCTTACCTTCCTCCCTTGATTGTGCTGGGGTAACCTCAGCCATTATGGGGAGCATCACACCCGAATCGCCCACTACTGCGAGTCCATTTACCCTGCCCACCTCAAACCCATCGGTTTTGAATAATTTGTAATCCTTCTTGTGCTCCAGATATTCATCAGCCACCTGCTGCTCCACGGATTTAGCCATCGCCTTTCCATTTATCACATGCTCTCCGGTTACGTATTTAGCACCTTCTGCACGAGCTATATCCCCTGCCACTCGCACCAGTCCCCCCAGGTCCCTCAATATCAGGGTAAGGTGGCCTTTTCTGCCTGCTCTCCTCTTCGCTTCCCTTAATATCTCTTCCACACCTGTTCTATCGAAATGCGGTATCTTTTTGTCTCGCTTCACTTCTTGAGCAATGAATCGGACAAGTTTTCGCCTGTTCTCCTCCGTATCGTCCATCGTATCTTTCATGTATATCTCGTATCCATAGCCCTTTACTCGAGAACGAAGAGCAGGATGCATACCTGCTACGGCATCCAGATTGCCCGCGGCGATCATGGTGAAATCACAAGGCACGGGGTCGGTCTTCACCATAGCCCCTGCACTCCTCTCTGATTGTCCCGTTATCGGATACTCCTTCTCCTGCAATGCGGTAAGCAGGTTCTGCTGCGCTTCTAATCTCAGCGTGTTTATCTCGTCAATGAAAAGAACGCCTTTATGCGCCTTGTGGATAGCACCCGCTTCTACTCTGTCGTGTGCGGGCGTCTCCAATCCGCCTGACTGGTATGGGTCGTGCCGGACGTCACCGAGCAGCGCTCCTGAATGCGCTCCCGTTGCATCTATATAAGGTGCGGTTTCACGTCCAGTATTGGAGACAAGCAACTTCGGCATCATCGCCTCCTCCTTCGGCATCATCCATCGGAACACGAAAAGTAAAAGTGTAGCGGCAATTATTGAATAAAAAATTATCACATATTCTCCTGTTTGCAATGCGTAAATCAAACCCATACCCATGATGAGGAAGAAAGTAAACATAACAAACGTATTTCGCATCTGAATGCGCTTTCTCACTTCTAACTTCTGTGCATCTACGATCTCTTTTCCTTTACCATAAGGAACAACGCGTATCTTCGGTGTGTTTTTATCTTCCGGGTTGGGATAGACAAGAATATCCTGTAATTCCTCCTTTGGCAGCAATTCCGCCATGCTACTCCCAAGCATTGACTTCCCAGTACCGGGGGTGCCGATAAGCATCACGTGTCTTCTCTGCTTAGCCGCTTTTTTTATCACTTCCACGCCGCGTTCCTGCCCTATCACCTGGTCAATCAGCAACTTCGGAACTTCTATTTCTTCGGTTGTCTTTATTTCCGCGCTGCCCAGCTGGTCAGTTTTCCGTCGCTTATCCTTGCCCTTACTGCTTATCTCCTTTGGATTTGATTCCGTCATTGTTCTCACTTTCTTTTTTATTGTATATAAAGTATAGCTTCCTTCTATTTAAGACACAGGTTTACACTGATTTACGCAGATTTATTTTAGTTTAACCGTGTTGATTCTTATCATCTATCTGCGTTAATCTGTGTCTATAATTTATTTTTCCATTAAATTAATGTTCTCATAAGATAAATAGGTTTATTAAATACCTTTTACATTCCCAACTCAAACATGTCATGTATCGCTTGTGCTGCTTTATAAGCGTCCTTCTTTTTTACCACGAACGAAATATTAAACTCTGAACTGCCCTGTGAAATCATTATTATGCTTATCTCTTCCTTGCCAAGAGCGGAAAAGACTTCTCCCGCAACTCCCGGTGTTCCCGCCATTTCTGCTCCAACAACACTCATTGCGCAAACGTCACTATTAGACGTAAAATCCCTGATCACCGTGCCTTCTGCGTTTATGCTCTGTATTGCACCAATGGCTCTTTCCAACTGCGCACTCTCTATAACGATGGATATGTTTCTTTCCGAAGAGCCCTGGCTTATCATGATGACGTCCACTCCTTCAGCAGCTAAGACCGAGAATATACGCGCTGCAACGTCGGATATGCTTCTCAAGCCTGCCCCCGCGATGTTTATAATCGAGGTGTTTTCAATCAACGTAATGGCTTTAGCTGCCCTTTCCGTCTTTTCTGGCTCTTCACCGATAAGCGTGCCCGTATCTTTAGGCTTGAGTATATTCTTCACTCGTATCGGCACTCTTTTTCGCATCACGGGTTCTATCGCCCTCGGATGGAGAATCGAAGCGCCGAAATAGGATAGTTCCATCGCCTCCATATATGAGATATAGGGTATCTTTCTTGCATTCCGTATTATCTTGGGGTCTGCACTCATTATTCCTTCGGTTTCTTTCCAGAGCCATACTTCATCGGCATCTATCGCCGCACCTATTATGGTCGCGGTATAGTCCGAGCCGCCTCTACCCAGCGTTGTCGTTATCCCTTTCTTCGTTTCTCCCGTATATCCGCTGACGACGGGTATTTTATTATCGTCCAATAGAGGCATAATTCGCCCCATTATTGTTTCTTCCGCATCGCTTGTTAACTGTGCATTGCCATAGTTGGCATTCGTTATTATTCCCGCGTCACCACCGGTGAGATGCACGGCGTCCATACCCATTGATTGTAACGTACCCGCCAGGATAGGAGCTGCTAATCGTTCGCCGAAGGAAACGATATAGTCAAGCGACCTCGCTGTTAATTCACCCAACAGACATATACCAACCAGAGCCTTCTCCATTTCCCCTACTCTTTCTTCTATCTCTTTCTTTACCACGTTCAACACGTGCTTATCGTCTATTGCCTCAGATGCCGCAGTTTCATGCCTATTTTTTAATTCATTCACAAATTCTTTTACCTTTTCCACATCTCCTTCTTTTGCCACCCTGCTTGCGTGTTCATGCAATATATCAGTAATCTCGAAAATTGCGGAAGTCACCACGACCAGTCCAAGTCCATTGCTCCCCTTTTCCTCTGTTTCCTCTTTGCTCTGCCGTATCAAATTTGCCACGGTCTTTATCTTTTTACCATCTGCTACTGCCCCTCCGCCAAACTTCATCACCCGCACTCGTCTCATTTTACGCTCGCTCATTCTCTCTCACTCACTCTTCCCTTTTTTTTGCTTTTCTTCTCCCCTCTTTTCTGATTTTATCGTTAAAGAAGGATTATGAAGACAAAAGGTTTTGGTCGTTACATTTTTATTTTACATAGACTGTGAAGTGCCGGATTATATGATATTTTTAAGTTCATTGTACCTGCTTGTCAAATAATTTCCTTTGCTGTCAAAGGCAGTTTTATTATAAATTCTCGTCAAAGTCCTATTATTTTCAATTGAGTTTCTTATTCGTTGGTAATTGATAATAAGCTTCTTTTCAGAACACAAAAACCAATCGTCAAGTATTTCTTTGTATTCTGGTTTATTTCGGTTTTCATTAGTTTTTAAAAACTTGTATTTCTCTAAAAAATCAGTTGTTGCGATTGCATTGATGATTTGAAGTATCTGCTCCATTGTATTTTCTTGCCCAGAAAGAAAATCCCAAAGCTCGCTGGCAACTAAAGTCTCGTCAAGTGCAAAATATTTATTCATATTGATTATCGAACCCAAAAATCTTGATTTGTTAAAACTTGTTACAGATTCATCTTCAGGATTTACTGTTGGGTCGAATGGAAAACCTATGTAAAACTGAATTTCCTTGTCAGGAAATTTTCTGTACAAAGCTGCTTTACCTTCCAATATTTTTTGTTTTTCCCCTTTCATTTCCCCTGAATTCGGCTTCACCGATTTTAGTTCAATCGCTATAACTCTTTCAGCATCTTCAAAAAAAAAATTCACCAAATATTTATTTATTATTTTCTAAATCAGTGGAATTTTCTACTGCAATTAGTTTGACAATGTCACATTTAATAAACTTTATATAACCCATACTTCTACTGCAAAGC
>CAZXYJ010000043.1:0-8685 GCA_964644925.1 uncultured Halobacteria archaeon
GTATTGGCTTTCCTGGATATAAATCCGAGGGCGCCGGGGCACAGTCTGGTCATACCCAGGAAACACGTGAGTTTACTTGCGGATTTAGAAGATGAGCTGGTTGCGGAGCTGTTTATTGCAACAAGAGAAATGTTAAAGATATTGAAGAAAGCACTGAATCCAGACGGTTTTAACATAGGGATAAATGAGGGAAAGGCGGCGGGTCAGGAGATTCCGCACCTGCATGTAAACATCTTTCCACGGTTCAGTGGCGATGGTGGTAAGCCCGTGCATAGCGTCGTGAACAATCCACCTGAAAACATTTTGGAGATAGCAGCTAAAATAAGAAGTAGCTTGAAAGGCACGGTCTAAAATATAGTGATTTACCACCGCGGAGAGCGCAGAGTACGCAGAGTTTTAATTGTATATACTGTATAACTTCTACCTATCCTATTTAGGACGCAGATTTACGCAGATTTACGCAGAAAACTATTTCCGCAAATTATCAAATGCCTTACGTTTAACTTCCGGTTTAGTGCCAAAATTAACTAAAAGTCCAACTTCGATATCGGTTGCTTTTAGATAATTCAATAACTGTGCTTCATTTTCCTTTACCAAACTTCTTGCTGCTTTTATCTCCACGATTACCTTGTTTTCAACCAGTATATCAGCATAGTACTCACCTATAACTTCACCTTCATAAAGCACCTTTATTGCATATTGAGAAACCGCAGGAATACCTTCCTTTTTAAGTTCTATCATCATTGCATTCTCATAAACCTTTTCCAGAAAACCATAACCCAGTTTATTATAAACTCGATAGAAGATTCTAATAATCTCCTCCGTCAATTCCTTATATTTGAAATCCTGATTATCTGCGTTCATCTGCGTCCGATTATAAAAATTATTCTTTCTTGTGCCTTTGCGTTCTCCGTGTGCTCTGCGGTGAAATTTAAGGATATATCAATTTCACTAGAAAATTCGATAGTGCCCCTTACATCTTCTCCTTCACATATATCATGTCCCCTTCTTTCAGCTTACCGAGATAAGCTAAATTAGGAGGAGAGAGCGAAGAAAAAGAAAGGACGAGGTTAGCACCGTCAAATGTCTCACCCGTGGGTCCATACACCTTACTGTCATTCAATCGGACGCCCATTACCCCTCTGTTTGACCGAGACATGTTTGTAACTCCTATTATTCCCTTTTCGACCTTCGCTTTTGCCAGGTTCTCAGGGACAAGTGTCCCCGCTTCTTCGGCACTTCCCTGAAACAGGACCATCATCCCGGGAACCGAGAAATGGACCTTTAAAAGCCCTATTGGTCGGTTAATTAACCCCGAAACTTTTTTGAAATACCACACGGTCTTGGGCGCTTCGCGGTGAAAGAATTCCACATCAAATACGCCTTCCGCATCAACGCCAACTGTCCTTAGTGTTCCCCGGTCCATAATTTCCATCGTCAGTGCGGGCTCCTGGTCTACGACAATTGCATCGTCACTATCATTTCCTTCCCTTACCTGTTCAATATTCTCAGCTTCAAAAAACTCCTCCGCTTCCTTTTGCGTCTTTCCCACCACCATCATCCATCTGGGCTCACTCAAGGTGTAAATCGTGTCCCCCGAACGTGCGTAATCCATCAATTCGCCGCCCTGTTTTATCTCACCAAATACGTTATGAGAAGGGTGCGGCAGTCTGCTTTCCTTATACGCGTAAATTTTCCCTTTCTCCGTCCCTGCGTTCCTCGCCGTCAGGTAATTTTTCGACCTGTAGCTGATGTTCTCATCCGGTAAATTAAGCCCTTTTAACGCTTCAGAAGCCAGATAAGTATGTGAACGGTCATCTATATGCAAAACCATATCTCTTGTAAGAGACAAGAAATGCTCGCTTGACATCGGCGCTTCCCGAAACAGTTTTACCGTTGCGAACGTGAATATCTCCTGCCCTTCCTCTATCTCGGTATTCAGGTCAGAGGTGACGAAACCCGTTCTCTCCGCTTTTGTTACAATTGGCGTTATCCCTTCTATTCTATCTCCCTCGCGCAAATCCGAAATAATACTTCTCCCTCTCGTTAATTTCCCTATTACGGCATCGGGGCCCGTCCCATAAGCAGCTTCGTGTTCTCGCTTACTTATCATAAGGTATGTCATGCCCGGGTCAAAGCCGCCAAAGCCGAAGAAGACATCCCATTTCTTGTACCGACACTCGCTCTTTTCTACGCTTAGATTCGTCTCTATCGGCCCAATAGCAGTTATATCCTCACTCTCCCACCCTATTGTACCTCGTTCATCGTGGAATTTCTTATAATCTTTGTAGAATTCCGACATCGCTTCAGTTTCTGCTTTCGCTTCAGCCTCTTTTTCCCTGGCTATCTTTACCCTCGCCTCTCCCGCTTTTGTTTTCACCGCGAATTCGTTTTTTAACGCCGTTCTCTCCTTCTCCGAAATAACGGCTACTATACAGCCTGGCTTGTATGTGCCATCCAGTTCTTCGATAATGTCGCCTAACTTTTTACTTCGGACTTCCTGCGTCGCACCATTGAGTTTGATCTTCATAGAAATATTCTTTAGTGCCAAGCACTTTTAAAGTTTTCCTTTTTTTTCATTGTATATGAAGTACAGCTTCTACCTATTTAGGACGCAGATTTACGCAGAAAACTATTTCCTCAAATTATCCAATGCCTTACGTTTAACTTCCGGTTTAGTGCCAAAATTAAGTTTAAAATCCTGAGTATCCGCGTTCATCTGCGTCCGATTATCAAAAATTATTCTTTCTTGTTTCAGGAACATATAATGAACATACAATGAATATGCAATGAACGTGAAACTACTCAGGGTAACGGAAAAAGGAATAAATCTGGTTGCCGAAGCTGCAAGGATAAGCGGTGTTTCTTCGATTCAAACCGCGAAAGAAATAATTGAGCTAATTACAGATAACGATTATTCTTCGGCGCTTGAGCATATCTATTTTACGTTCGATATTTCAGAGATAAGCGTGGCGTTGAGTCGGGAATTGTTAGAGCACCGGATTGCCTCGCACACCGCGAGAAGCACGAGGTATATGGAAGAGGGGGGGTTTAGTTACTATGTTCCGCGAGAATTAGAAGAGCGAGAAGGAGGGGAAGGAGAAGGGATGCGGATTTACAGGGAAGCGATGACCCGTGCCGACGAGGCATACACGAAGTTGCGAGAACTCGGCGTTGCGAGAGAACAGGCGAGATATGTCTTGCCTATGGCGCTGCACACGCATTACGTGGTTACGATGAACGTTCGCAGCCTGATAAACTTCTTTATGCTCCGGCTATGTGTAAGAGCGTCACCGGAAATCAGAGAACTCGCAATGCGCATGTACAAAATATGCCTTGCGGAATACCCCGATATTTTGTCGCGGATATGGTGTCGGGGATTCACGCTTGGCGTATGCCCGGAGAACAAAGCTCGTCCAAACACGTGTCCATTCAAAAAGTTAGTGCCGGAGAAGCGCGAAGTGAAGGGCGAATTTGAGCCGCAAGCGAGAAGGATAATAGAGAAGGAGTTAAAAAAAAATTTTAATAAGGTAGTGAAGATAGCTAAGGGGGCGATAGTATGACCAGCACGGTTATGAGGGAAGAGGTAAGAATAGTGGAAAAAGAAGGCGTGAAGCATAAAAATCCGATTGTGATAGAGGGCTTGCCGGACGTGGGTCTGGTAGGAACGATTGCCGCGTCTTATATCGTGGAGCGCATGGGATATAAGGAAATAGGCTACATCGAATCGGATTTGTTTCCCCCTGTTATGGTTGTGCACGAGGGGAAATCGAAAAATCCATTGCGGATATACGGTGATGAAAGCGTAGTGGTGGTGCTATCAGAAGTCGCGATACCGGTAGGTGCGGTTTATCCGTTGACTGTGGCTTTAGCTGACTGGGTAAAAGAAATAGACAGTAAATTGGTCATTTCGATGACCGGACTACCAGCGACGAACAGGATAGATATAGAGAAGCCGGAGGTGTTTGCCGTGGGGAACAGTGAAGAAGCGTTAAACGAGCTGAAGGAGAAGCAGATGGAACTATTGGAGGAAGGATTTATCGCGGGTCCTTACGCTGTAATGCTGCGTGAATGCAGCAGAAGGAAAATAAGTGCAATTTCGCTGCTCGCCCAGTGCTTCCCCGTGTATCCCGACCCGGGTGCCGCAGCATCGGCAATTGAGTCGCTTGATAAGTTTTTAAAATTGGGCATAGACGTAAAGGAGCTATTAGAAAAAGGGGAGGAGATAAAACTAAAAGCTCGCGACCTTATGCGGCAAACAGCGCTCTCTGCTCCAGAAATGCAGAAGGGTGTGGAGCAGGATATGCCTATCATGTATCGTTAGGGGAATAAAATTTTGTATCAATACACAAGATAAATAAGATAGGGGGTGGAAGAAGGAAAAAGGTATAGAAATGGGAATAGAAAGAAGGATAATAAGGACGACATGGGGATATGATGGCTGTTTAGAGCCGTTATATGAACTGGAGGACAGAGAAGATGCGATTTTGGTTACCTTTGACCTTCCACGGGTAAGGAAAGAAAACGTGGAGATAAACACAACAGAAAACACGGTGGATGTAATGGCAAAGATGAGCGATGCCGTTTGCTGGGAGCGGTGGGGTAGTATCCAGAAAAGGATAAGTTTTCAAGCATTCAGGAAACAAATAAGGTTGCCAGAGCCTATAGACCCCGAAAAAGCATCTGCTTCGTTTAAAAACGGCATTCTCAGGATAAATCTGCCCAAGGTGAGAAAGAAGGTGTTGATAAACATCGAGTAGAAACCTGTGCGGGAACAAATGGAAGAGGAAGAAGAAGACAAATTTGGTGATGACCTGATCAAACCGACTTCGTTCTATTCCGCAGAGCACGAGAAGACGAAACTGAATTGGTTCTGCTACGAAGTGGCTTTGAGTGTTGAGCTTGAGATTCAACAGGAATTGGGGGAAAGATTGATGCGATATGGGATTTACGAAGAGCAAATAGCGGATTTTTCCGTTTATCTCGCGAAGCAGATGAAGGGAATCATATTACAAAAACTATCGGGCGAAATCGAGACGGTGTATTTCTCGTACGATATGGTTGAGGCATATTTCCCGAAGCTGAGTGACCGAATGGTGAATAAAATGCTTGATGCGGTTGCAAAAGCATGGGACGAACAGCTCAGCTGGTGCGAAATGTGTCCCACGCGGTGTGTAAGCGAGAAGGATGTATATTGCACGATGTTTGATGAAGGACCTTAGTAGGGGGCGGGAGAACGAATGAGTAGAGATAGAGGCATTCTCAGGAGAAATAAGAAGTTTCGTAAGTTAAAAGATAGGATATTGATAAGGGATATATTGGGTGATGAAAGCCGCGCGTACACACTTGTTGATAGGGGAATGCTCCAAACAGGTGATTTTTGTGTTACTCCACTACATTCATAGAAAAACCCAACCATTTTGCAGAATGCGTGAGCATCCCGACTGAAACAACGTCAACACCCGTAGAAGCGAAATCGCGTATATTTGCTCTATTTATCCCACCCGAAGCTTCTAAAATCACGCCATCACGAAGCCCGTTATCGCTCAACAACCTCACGCAGTCTTTTACTTCCGCTGCTGTCATGTTATCGAGCATGATTATGTCCACCTTCAATTCCGCCGCTCTTAGCGCCTCCGCGATACTTTCAACCTCAACTTCGATTTTTTTTGTGAAGCTTGTTCTCTCTTTTGCCTTCTTTATCGCGTTCTCCAGCCCCATCAGCTTTATGTGATTGTCTTTTATTATTACCGTTTCGTACAACCCGAATCTGTGTGGGTCGCCGCCTCCAATCCTTATCGCTTTCTTCTCGTATTTCCTGAATCCCGGCGTTGTTTTCCTCGTCCCTGCTACTTTTATACGCGGATTTACCTTCCTTGCTTCGTTTACAAGCGTATCCGTTAAAGTCGCTATACCGCTCATTCTGCCCATGAAATTGAGCACAAGTCGTTCCGCCTTCAATATCTTCGCACCTGCCCCACGCACCGTCAAAATAGTATTACCGCTTCTTATTCGGGCTCCATCTTCAAATCCACTGGAATACTGGACCGACAAATAGTCTAATATCTCTTTTACCTCTTCTAAACCCGCAAGAACACCTTCTTCATTCACCGTTATCTCCGCTTTACTATCCGTATGTGGCACTATCGGCTCGTAATCCCCTTGCCCTATATCTTCCTCCAGAAAATGCTCTATCTCTTTCAGCAGCATGTGCAAATAAACTCCCCGTTATTTCAAAATGAATGTTGACTTTACCAAAGAAGAATTATTTATGCTTTTAATAAACTTTTCTTTTTAAAGATAGTTTTTAAGCAAAAAGTTTATGACGAAAATACGAGTGGGTGTAGTCGGCTGCGGTGCGATAGGAAGTGAAATATGCAAGGCAATAGATGGATACGGAGACGCGGACTTAGGAATGGAACTGAAATTTTTGATAGACAGCCATCCTGAAAGGACAGAAAAACTGCGTAAAAGCCTGATAAAAAAGCCCGCGATAATACAATCCGATAGCATGATGCTGGACGAAATTTTAACTGAGGTTGACCTGCTGGTAGAGTGTGCATCGCAGGCTGCGGTTCGTAAGTTTGCGATACCCGCGTTAAAAAAGGGTAAGGATGTGATGATATTAAGCGTGGGTGCGTTACTATGCGAGGACGGCCTTTTTGAAGAAATTGAGCGTATATCGAAGGAAAAAGGGTGTAAAGTGTATATTCCGTCGGGCGCCGTGGCAGGTATAGACGGGCTGAAATCCGGTGCTATTGGCGGGATACATTCGGTGCAGTTAACGACAATAAAGCCGCCTTCGGGATTCGAGGGGAATGCGTACGTGAAGGAAAAGGGAATAGATTTATTTTCAATAGAAAAAGAGGAAACGCTGTTCACGGGTTCTGCGAAGGAAGCGGTGAGGCATTTTCCAGAGAACGTGAACGTAGCTGCCTCTTTAAGCCTTGCAGGTATAGGTCCAGATGCTACCCGCGTGAAAATCGTTGCAGACCCTTCTGCGGTGGAGAACGTGCACGAGATAGAGGCGAGAGGCGAATTTGGTAACTTGTTCGTGCGCGTGGAAAATGTCCCTTCGCGAGCGAATCCGAAGACAAGCTATTTAGCTGCTCTTTCCGCAATTGCAACGCTGAAAAGCATATCTTATCCGATAAGGGTGGGGACGTAGGAAATGTAAAATGCAAAGTGCAAAATGAAAATTGATCTTGATTAATAGAGGCGGGGGAGCGCAATGAAATGATAACGGGGATAAATAGAGAGGGATTGATAAAGAAATTCTTTGAGCTTGAGGATGCGGATGAGCTTGTAGTGAGAGCGTGGGACATTTTCATTGACGTTCAACGAGCGTATAGAGATGAGAAAGCAGGGGTTATCAGCCGGAGAGAGTGGGATAAACTGCAAAGGAAATTTGCAGGGCATATGAAAAAGAACAAATTAAGGATGCTGGGCGAGGAAGAGGGGTTGAAAGCACATGAGCTTGCAATAGTCAAAGGAGAGGAGGGAGAAGGAGAGATAAAAGCGTTGAACAGCTTTGATGTCTGGCTACTGGCTGATTTTACGGAGGTCTGTTCTGCATTGGTAGCTGACGAACCGGAGGAGGTAGAAGGATTCCCCGATGAGATAATAGCATTTCTGGAAAACCCGGGAGTTGACGAGTGGTTAAAAGAGAGATTGGTAGAAAAGAACAAGGAAGCAGGTGAGAGACTTCTGAAGACGATTCTTGAAAAGAGACCCGCAGAGGTGAATGTTCATTCATTACTCGTGGAACACTACGAAAGGGAAAGCAGGTTCTCAGAAGCAGAAGCGGAATACCAGCGAATGCTCAGTGAAACCGATGATGAACTCGTGTGGGCGAACTACGGATACTTCTTAGAGAGGAGGCAAGGAAGATATGAAGATGCTTTTGAGGCGTTTAAAAACAGTTTGGAGGTTTGCGAGCGTGTTGGAGAAGAAGAGGCGGGAGAATTTTTGGAAGAAGTGAAGCGCAGCATAAGCAGAGTGGAGAGAATGAAGGACCTGGAAGGTGAGAAAGTGAGGGCGGCGAGGGAATACCAGGAAGCCGTGTGGTTGATAGCAGATATAAGGGAATTTGCAGAGAAGAGGATGGAAAGGGAAATAAAGAAAGCGCAGGAGGAATACGTGGAAGAAAAGGAGATGGAGGAGATTGAATTCGAAGACACTTTCGACTTCATTAGCTGGTTTTTATTCCACAGGGAACTGCCAAATGGAAAAGTCCCGGGGATGGTGTATGTAGAGGAGAAAAGTCTCGATGAAGTGACAAAGGAGAGGCTAAGAGGGCTTGGAAATCCTGTGGAAGGTACTTTTGAAATTGTTGACGTTGACCACCTCTCCTTCAAGTTCGTGGTGAAGAATATAATAACTGATGATGAGTACGAGTTGATGGGGGATTTTTCAGGGATAAGTGATGGGCAGATTTTTTCCGGTAATATCTACCCGTGGAGCGATTTCTATTTCACAGGAGGCGCTCTGGCGACATATATAGATGACCACAGCGAGAGGTTAAAGAAGCTTACTGAGGAGCTTAAAAGTGGAAAACTGTTAGGGGAGGCGAAGAAAGAGCTAAAAAAGGAGCATGATGCATTTGTTCTTTATTTTGGCACGGAAGACCAGATATTTAAATCAAAGAAGGAATGTGAAAAGACATTTAACAAGTTCTCAAAATGG